>JAHEGS010000072.1 GCA_024645005.1 Bacteroidota bacterium | reverse complement strand
TTACGTTTCCAATATTCAACGAGCACCCTGTGGCGGGGTAGCTCAGGTGGTTAGAGCAGCGGAATCATAATCCGCGTGTCCGGGGTTCAAGTCCCTGTCCCGCTACCATTATTCTTAATTTTAAGTCTATTGCTCTCCCAATATCTTTTATAGATAATTATTTTTTATCCATCAGATAAAGCATCTAAAATTGGGCATTGAGACTCTTCGTTTCCCTCACAAATTAAAGCTAATTTAGATAATTGATCTTTTAGGCTTTTTAGTTCGCTTAATTTGATATCGATTTCACAAATTTTTTCTAAAGTTATTTTTTTGACATCTTTACTGGGCCTATCTTTATTTTCATAAAGGGCTAATAATTCTCGACATTCTTCTATTCCAAAATTAAATTTGCGGGCCTTTCCAACAAATTGAAGCTTGGCTACATCATCGCTAGAAAAGTTCCTGTAGCCAGTTTTTGTGTGGATACCTGGATTAATAATTCCAATATTGCTGTAATAACGTACAGTTTTAACAGTTAGACCTGAGAGCGATGCTGCTTTCCCAATATTCATTTTTTCCTTGCCTCTCCTGTTAGGGGAGACTTTATTGTCATCTTTATAAGATATCAACATGGCAATTAATTATAATGAATTTAAGAATAGATTGGTTTTGTCGGAGCACTTGGAAAACGGCGTCTTACAATACTACATGGTGTTTAATTGGGTGTAGTATAGGAGATTTCGGAACAATTGCTTACTTTCAATTTATGGAAATTAGTTGGCCAGTTTGGGTCATTATGTGTCTTGCAATTTTTAATGGATTAATTACTTCGATTATACTTGAAACAATAATTCTTTCGAGACAGATGTTTTTGAGTTTAGCATTCAAAACAGCAATTGGTATGTCATTAATATCTATGATTGCCATGGAGGCTGCAATGAATATAACAGATGTTATATTGACTGGTGGAGCAATTTTAAAATGGTCTATCATACCTTTTATGCTATTTGCTGGATTTATAACTCCACTTCCATATAATTATTGGCGTCTAAAAGTCTTGGGCAAGGCATGTCACTAAGGGAAAAATAATAATTGAAATATGTTTTTAAAGTTGAATCATAAGTTTCTTCATGGATGTAAATTAAATTTATTTGCTATTGGTCTTTATCTAATTCTTTCACTAAACAATCAAACACATGCAAATATATCTTTGATGCCTGATAATTCAGAAACTATTACTTATGGTAAAGATATATATTTACAAGAATGCGCTTCTTGTCATGGTAAAAATCTTGCTGGTCAGGCTAACTGGCGAGAGCGAGATGATAAAGGCTATATGCCTGCACCTCCGCATGATAAAAATGGGCATACATGGCATCATTCTGATCACAACCTCTTCTTGATGACAAAATATGGCATAGAAAAAATTATAGGAAAAAAATATCCAAATAACATGCCTGCATATGAAGATATGTTAAGTGATTACGAAATTATTGCTGTTTTATCTTACATCAAAAGTACTTGGCCATCTTATATCCAAATTCAGCATGATCAAATCAATACACGTTCAAATCCTGAATAAAGAGTTAGCTATACCTATATTTTTTTGACTGTTTGGGTATTAATTCATTAATTATGATATTAATGTTTAATTCTTGCGAATAAGTAATAAAAGGTTTTTATATAAAATATTTATAATGTCATGATATCGGAGATTTAAATGGGAAAACCTAAAATTTTGGTAACAAGACGATGGCCAAAGAAAGTGGAAATAAAACTTTCAGAAACCTACGATGTTACATTTAATGATACTGATACAGCGCTCAACATTAATGATTTTTGCGAAGCATTAAAAAAATATGATGCAATATTGCCAACCGTTACTGACATAATGCCAAAGAAGATTTTTGAGACTACAGATATACGAACTCGAATATTGGGCAACTATGGTGTTGGTTATGCACATATAGATATATCAGCAGCACAATCTTTGGGGATTACTGTAACTAATACTCCTGATGTTCTATCTGATTGTACTGCCGATATAACTCTTACTTTGATGTTGATGGCTGCAAGGCGAGCTGGAGAAGGTGAGCGTGAAGTTCGTGCTAATAAATGGGAAGGATGGAGACCTACACATTTAGTTGGAACTAAATTGACTGGAAAAACACTTGGTATAATTGGTTTTGGAAGAATCGGTCAAGAAGTCGCAAAACGTGCCCATCATGGATTTGGGATGAAAATTTTAGTTCAAAATAGATCTTCAATTGACCCCAGAATTCTCTCTCATACCAATGCAGTTCAAATTGATAAAATAAATGATTTATTACCTAATATTGATTTCTTATCTTTGCATTGCCCAGGAGGTGAAGAAAACCGTGATTTAATCGGTTCTGAAGAATTGAAATTAATGAAAAAAGAATCAATCTTGATTAATACAGCACGTGGAGAGGTAGTGAATGATAATGCATTAATATATGCTTTGAAAAATAAAATAATTAATGCTGCTGGTTTAGATGTTTACAATGGAGAACCTAATTTAAATAAAGATTATCTAGACTGTAATAATGCAATACTTTTGCCACATTTGGGTAGCGCAACGAATGAAACACGTGAAGCTATGGGCTTTCGCGTAATCAAAAATCTCAATGAATTCTTCTCAGGCAAAGTCCCAGTAGATAAGGTTTCCTAGTTGAAGATAAAATCATCACTGGCAGTCCCTAGGGGAATTGAACCCCTCTTTCCAGGTTGAAAACCTGGCGTCCTAACCGATAGACGAAGGGACCGCACTGTGATGAGCCGGTGTTTAGGCCAAGGAACTTCCTCTTGCAAGATATATTTTGCAAAAAAGAAAAAAATTTATCAATATTTTTCCGAAGTAAAAACACTTTATTAAAGCGTGTTAATTTACTAACGCAGCATCTTCTAAATTAAGTTTTGGTCGCATTCGACCATTCCAATTATCAATTTCTAATCTTCCAGCAATATGAAAAATATGTCCTTTATGGTTTACTAAAGTTTCACCTAAATCACTTTTAAAAGCACCAAATGCAATTGCATCAATTGTACTGCCTGAATCATCGATAAATCGTAGTCTTAAATGAGTTTCACCAGCCCTTTTTGCAAAAGCTACACGCATAAATGGAATTGCAAACTTCGGACTAGATGCTCCAGCACCAAATGGACCAGCAGTTTCTAATTGTTCTAGTAAATCAATTGTAATTGCAGATATTGATAAAGCGCCATCTAATGGTAATTCTTTTGACTGAATTTTTTCAGAGTCTTGTTTTGTAAGGAGTTCGTTTAACCGTGACATGGCTGTGTCTAAATTTTTCCTTTCCAAGGATAATCCAGCAGCCATTTTGTGACCACCACCTTTTATAATCAAATTTTCTCTTTGCAAGGATGCTATAGATGATC
Organism: Bacteroidota bacterium; assembly: GCA_024645005.1. Taxonomy (GTDB): domain Bacteria; phylum Bacteroidota; class Bacteroidia; order NS11-12g; family UBA9320; genus UBA9320. The sequence continues at coordinate 2,342 of JAHEGS010000072.1, read as the reverse complement.
CTAAATCTATTCCACTAACTGATCTTCCTGATCCTTTCCCTACATCTTCATCCAAGCCAATGATTACAGTAGGTCTATTTGTAATTTCTTTAATCCTTGAGGCCACAATACCCACTACACCAGGATGCCAACCTTCACCAGCTGCCCAGACTAAAGTATTATTTGTCCCCCTTTTTTCAACCTGCTCTAATGCTTGAAACTGTACCGCGGATTCAATGGAGCGACGCTCATCATTAAGTTGGTTTAGTTTCTCAGCTATAGAATTTGCCTCGTTGTAATCTTTACAAGTTAAGAGTCTAATGCCCAAATCAGCTTTGCCAACACGTCCGCCAGCATTAATTCTAGGCCCTAATAAATAGCCTAAATGATATGGTGTTGGTGCATTATTCATTTTTGCTACGTCAGTGAGTGCAGTTAGTCCTATACGTTGTCTTTTTGCCATAATTTTCAATCCTTGCCTTACCAAAGCCCGATTGAATCCAATTAAAGGTGCAACATCTGCTACAGTGCCTAATGCCACTAAATCCAACATATTTAATAATTCTGGTGTCGGTTTATTTTTTTTTCGAAGAATAGAATTGGCTGCTACAAGTGTAAGAAATACAACACCTGCAGCACAAAGATAATACAAATCACCTTTTTCATCTTGTCTATTAGGATTGACGATTGCAAATGCATTGGGGAGTGTTTCTCCTCCAAGATGATGGTCAAGAATAATTATATCTGTATTTGTTATTTTGTTTATTGGTTCGTGCGATAATGTGCCACAATCAACGCATATGATTAAATCATGGTTATTTGATAACATTTCCATAGCTTCAACATTTGGTCCATAACCTTCCTCAATTCGGTCTGGAACATATAGCGTAGGAAGAATTCCTAATTGTGTAAGCCAATCATGTAAAAGTGCCCCAGACGTCGCACCATCAACATCGTAATCAGCAAAAATTGCAACCTGTTCATGATTTTCTACTGCAAGATTTATTCTTGATGCTGCTTTTTCCATGTCCAATATTTTTAACGGGTTTGGCATCAAGTCTCTTAGGGAAGGTTGAGTGTAATTTTTAGCTTGATTAGCTTCAACACCTAATCGAGCGAGTACGTTGGCCATAGCGGATGAAAAGTTATTTTCTTGAATGATCATTTCGGCTTTTCGATCTATCGCAATATTTGGACCAGTCCAACAGCGACCAGATATTGAACGTTCAACGCCTAGAAATATATTTTTCATAATTTATCCACAATCAGTGAAATATTTAATTAAAACTATTATATTATTTTTTTTACAAATAAAATAAAACATACTTTTGTTATATTTATTTAAACTGCTTCAATACGTAAAACTACTGGAGTGTCTACTGCGGCACTAGTTTCTTCGATTTCAAATATAGCTTTGTTTAAAGTATCACGATCAGTAGGGTGTGTTACTATAATTACTGGGGCGGCGTCTGTTTCATGACCTTCTTGCCTGATCCTATCGATCGAAATACCATAATTCGCTAATGCTGCTGATACTTTTGCTAAAATACCTGCCTCATCTTTTAAATTAAGACGCAAATAAAATGAATTCTCAACTGATGTATTTACAGAGGGTACTTTATTTAAAGTATGAGCAGGTTGTCCAAACACTGGTATATTGATACCCCGAGCAATGTCTAAAATATCCGCAATTACAGCACTTGCAGTTGGGCCTTCGCCAGCACCTGCACCTCTTAATACAATTTGTCCAACTGCATCACCCTCTATAATAATCATATTTGTACCACCATCTAACTGTGCCAATGGTGATGTGGTTGGAACCAAACAAGGCCTCATAGTTTGCGATAATCCATGATCATTTAGCGTTGATACCCCTAATAATTTTATGCGGTATCCCATATCAGAAGCTGCTCTTATGTCTTCTATTGTAATTCGACCAATTCCCTCAAGAATCGCCCCCTTGAAATCTACCTGTGTTCCATAAGCAATTGAAGATAACAAAACTAATTTATGTGCTGCATCAATTCCACCTACATCTAAATTTGGGTCAGCTTCTAGGAAGCCAAGTTGATTGGCTTCTTCAAATATTTCTTCATATGCTAATCCAGTGTCTTCCATGCGGGTTAAAATGTAATTGCAGGTACCATTCATTACACCCATAATTCTTTTAATGTTATTACCTGCAAGACTTTCTGTGAGCGTTTTGATAACAGGAATACCACCGGCTACAGCGGCTTCAAACCTTAAATTTACATTATTATTTTCAGCGGAAATAGCCAGTTCCTGACCATGCATTGCTAACATTGCTTTATTTGCTGTTACTACATGTTTTCCATGTTTGATGGCCTCTTCAGTTGCCTCTT
>JAHEGS010000067.1 GCA_024645005.1 Bacteroidota bacterium | reverse complement strand
CCGTGGTTAACATACCGTGGTCACTTAGACAACATTTCCAATAATTGCTTGATTGGTGCAATCAATGCGTTCAATGACAAAGCAGATACGGTACTCAATCCATACACCAATACCTACGAGGGTGTACCTAAAGTAGCAAGAGCAGTCAAAGCAAGTGGGGACTTTTCTATTGTATTTGGTGAGGATAATTATGGAGAGGGGAGTAGCCGTGAGCACGCAGCTATGGAACCAAGACATTTGGGAGTAAGAGCCGTTGTAGTTAAATCTTTTGCTCGTATTCACGAGACCAATTTGAAGAAACAAGGGATGCTAGGACTCACATTCGCAAATCCTGCTGATTATGACAAAATTCAAGAAACAGATACGATAGACATTCTAGGTTTAGATGAATTTACGGCTGGTGTGCCTCTCAAAATTACGTTGAACCATGCCGATGGTAGCAACGATGTTTTTGAGGTGAATCATACGTATAACGATACTCAAATTGAGTGGTTCAAAGCGGGTAGTGCATTGAACTTAATCAAGCAACAAAGTCAATAACGAATCCATAGTTTTAAAAAAAATAATTTGTATTCAGCGACATAATCTCTTATTTTGTTAATTACAAATCCCAAAACACCTAAACCATGAGTTTACAAACCAACGATAAACGAAGTAAGAAGCTTTTATTCTTGATGATTTTTGCATTAGTTCTACTAAATGCTGGACTCATCTACCAATTGGTTACCAAGAACAATCAGCTTCAAAATACACAAACAGAACTTGTGGATACCACGCAAGAGTTGGATGACTTAAAAGTCATTGAGGATGAATTGAGAATAAACTTGGAACTCAAGTCAGGTCAAAATGCTAAGCTCGATTCGGTCATTCAAGTGAGAAATCAAGAAATCCAGAAAAAAGTAGCTCAGATTCGGGGTTTGTTGTCTAAAGGTAGAGTGACTCAAGCAGAGTTAGCAAATGCTACTCAAGAAATGGCCTCTTTCAAGGAAGAAGTTGAAAAGCTTAAAGCGGAGATTGAAGAGCTTTCCAAACAAAATCAGTACTTAAAGGATGAGAACTATGTCATGCAAAAGCAAATTGAAGCCGAGCGTGAAATTAATCAACAGATTCGTTCTGAAAATACAGAACTCGTTAAGCAAGTTGAGGTGGGATCTCGAATTTTCTTAAAATCATTGATTGCAGCACCGATGCGAAATGCACTTGTTGGAGGACTTAAAATCACCGATAAATTATCCAAGTTAGAAAAAATTGACGTGTCTTGCACCCTTGGAAATAATGACCTTGTAGCAAATGGAGACAAAACCTTATACTTTCAAGTGGTAACTCCAAATAAAAGCACACTCCACAGTGATAACAACTCTTCTGGAACATTCAATTTTGATGGAGGAGATCGTATGTATACTGTTAAAAAATCGGTTAATTTCCAGAACAAAAACGAGACGGTTACATTTTCTATCCCCAAGACAGAGGGGATGACCGAAGGGAATTATACAGTGAATGTGTACAGTCAAAACCACAAGATGGGAAGTACTCAATTTACGCTCCGTTAATGAGCATTCGAACAGAAAAAATATCACGAGCGGTTCAACGGGATTTAGCCCCCATATTATCGCGAGTATGCCAACGCATTTTGCCAGGCGAACTGGTTACGATTGTCGAAGTACAAGCAACTGCAGATCTTGGACTGGCTAAGGTTTATGTCAGCATACTCAATTCAAAAGACAAAGACAAGAGCCTTTATACCATTGATTTTCACAACAAGGAAATCCGACAGGAATTAGCACAAGTCATGGGTAAGCGTGTACGTAAGATACCCGAATTGAATTTCTATTTGGATACCACCATGGATCATGCCGAACGGATCAACTCACTGCTTAAAAACCTATAACCCAAAACAGTGAGACTCTCTCTGTTTATCGCATATCGTTATCTTTTTTCTAAAAAGAAAATTAATGCCATTAATATCATAACTGCCATTGCCATGCTCGGCTTTGGGGTGGGGTCCTTTGCTATGATTATTGTACTGTCTACCTTCAACGGGTTTGAAAATATCGTGGAATCCATGATTAATAATTACGATCCAGATATAAAAATCACGGCAAAAGGCAAAAAAACATTTGTACTCAATTCGACACTGAAAGACCAGCTTAATACCTTAGCAGAAGTCGATTATTACACGCCTGTTTTAGAGGAAAAAGTAGTCATAAAATACGATCAACATCAGGAAATTGCTCGCATCAAAGGAATAGAACCCCATTCTTCACATCGCACACTCGATTCACTTGTGGTGTTGGGTGAATTTTATCTAGGAGATACACTCAAAAATTTTGGAGTTTTTGGTGCTGGTTTAGCACAGAAGCTTAATTTATTTCCAGGTAGCCCAGAGTTGGTTACGGTTTTCGTGCCGCGAAGAGATGTAGACTATAATGCAATGAATCCCACTGCTTCTCTGAGTACAGAATACCTTCGATCAAGCGGAACGTTTATTGTACACGAAGAGGTAGACAACGAGGTGTTTATGACTCGATTAGATTTTGCACAAAAATTGTTGTCTTACCCCAATTCCATAAGTGCATTAGAACTCACGTTAAAATCAGGAGAAGATCCCATTGAAGCCAAAGAAAAACTGGTGGAGCTTCTCGGAAATAATTGGGAGGTAAAAACACGTCGCGAGCTCAATGAAGTGCTTTACAAAATATTTAGCAGTGAGAAGTGGTTTACCTATGCTATTTTATCATTGGTCTTATTCATTTCTTCGTTCAATATCTTTGGGTCTTTAATCATGTTGGTCATCGACAAGAAAAAAGACATTGGCATACTCAAAAGCATGGGAGCAGAAGAAGGAATATTATTTCGGGTATTCATGTGGCAGGGCACCTATATAGCACTCATTGGAGGCGGAATAGGCATTTTATGTGCAATGATCTTGGTATGGTCACAGTCTTATTTTGAATGGTTTGCAATGGAAAATGCCATTGTATCAGCTTATCCTGTAGAATTGCTGTGGAGTGATGTTACCCTCACACTGTTAACCATCTTATTCTTAGGAACTAGCATATCTTTGTATCCTGCTTTCAAAGCATCCAAAACACCCATAAACGCCATTAATTAAATCAATGTACGCACCATGTCCAATTGGATTCAATCAATTACATCGTTGTTCAAACCTGCAACCCCAGACCCTATGAAATTTTTAGTAGTAGGATTAGGGAATATTGGACCGGAGTATGACCAGACTCGGCACAACATCGGTTTTGAAGTATTGGATCAATGGGTGAAACAGCATGATGCTCAATGGGATAGTGGACGACTAGCCAGCATAGCCAAATTCAAATTCAGAGGGAAACAGGTGGTCTGCATCAAACCAACCACATACATGAACCTCAGTGGTAAAGCGGTACGACATTGGATTAAAACAGAACGCATTGCACCCAAAAATTTTATTATAGTTACCGACGATATTTCCATCGATTTAGGCAAATTGCGGATACGTGGAAAGGGAAGTGCTGGCGGTCACAATGGGCTCAAAGACATTCAACAGCAATTGGGTACAGATCAATATCACCGCATTCGATTTGGTGCCAAAGGAGACTTCCCACGCGGACGACAAGTTGAATTTGTATTGGGTCAATGGGACGAAAGTGAAGCCATTGAAGTAGCTCTCCAAAAAGACCGTGCATGTAAAGCCATAGAGTCTTGGATTATCAAAGGGCTATCGGGAGCGATGAATGAATTTAGCGGGTAGAGTTATTTCAAGAACATTCGACGTTGGTTGATGCGGGTACTACGCGTCTTGGGTGGGTTGCGATTGTAGTAGCAACCGTCGCCTGATTTGCCACCAAAAATATATTCAAACTTGATGGATAAGATGTGATAGCTGTCTGTTTTGTCGGCATTGCCTCGTTCATCACCAATTGCTTTTTGGGTTTGCGAACGATCGGATAATTCTCGTGCAATATCGCCTTTCTCATTTCCGATAAGCATAGGATCAGCATATACGGTACTCACATCATCGAGGTAATCGGTGAATGTCTTTCGAAATCCTAAATCCAGAATCAATGAAGTGCTTTTTGCCAGTCGAAACTTATATCCCAGTCCATAGGGAATAACGATAGAAAGGTCACCGTATGGTCCAGAACCATCCTCCAAAAACTGCCCTTCTGTACCCAATTCTCGAAGTTGATACCACTCATCTTGATATTCAGTTTTGGGTTGGAAGTAGATCACACCAATACCACTATAAACATAAAAACGATTAAACCCCTTGTTCCTGCTCCAGGGTCGATATTCCAAAAGCAGATCGGCTTCAACCAAATCCGTACGAACACTCAAATTTCGGTCTACTTGAAATTCTTGTTTAGAGTAGGCATCATTTCCTGCCAGATGGGTAACCAAAAAATTAGTCGCCACAGATACACCTCCCATGTGAACGGCAATACCTGCACCAATAGCAGGACGAGTAGCTTTAGCATCCCAGTCAAAAATACCGCGACTTCCCACGAAGTTGCTACCGCCCAAATCGCTCATCATATTGCTAGCCCCTAGGTAAATATTGCCAGACCAATTTCGACTTTTGTAAGTCTGAGCTTCAGATACCATCGATGGGAAGGAAAAAGCAACTAAAAGGAAGAGGTAGATTAATCGTTTCACAAAACAAAGATAATTCTTCGAACGTATTTGCAGAATGGATAGTGTTAGCACATCATCAACAGGTATTCTACAAATCCTTCGTCAAACCCTGCACGATTTTATAACCGTTAAAAAATTCTTTAGCGATAATCCGAATAAACGAATACGTGGGCACAGCAATGATCATCCCCACAATACCACCTAACGAACCAGCAGCGAGAATAACCATAAAAATTTCCAGTGGATGAGCCTTCACACTTTTCGAGAAGATCAAAGGTTGAAGCACAAAATTATCCAGCAGCTGGGCCACCACAAAAGGAATGATAGCAGACACCAAAAAAACAAAGAGAGCAGCATCGGGACTAGCCTCCAATTGCGAAGTTGCAGCCAATAAAAGTCCAATGCCTGCACCCATGAGTGGGCCGATGTAGGGAATGATATTAAACACTCCCGCAATCACACCAATGAGCAGAGCATTTTGCACACCCAGAATGGATAGTCCAATCGAGATCACAATAATAATCACTGTGATTTGAGCCAATACACCGATAAAATAGCGAGACAATAAATCTTTAGTCTCTGTTACAATCGTATTCACCTTGTTCAAATATTTTTCAGGAGAAAGGCTCGCGATAATCTGATCCATGATTTGACCGTCTTTGAGCAAGAAGAAACTGATAAATAAAACGGAGAAAATAACAATCAACGTACTCGATATACCACCTAGGATACTACCGATGTACGATCCCACATCACTGACATCAATCAATTGATTTACTTCCTCTTGAATCACCGAAGAAACATCCGTATCCGACACCAACCAACTCGGAAGGTTAGCCAATTCAGATTGGATACGAAGGAGAATACCGTTGGTATCGATTTGGGATAAGATATCCGCTTGATGCACAATGATAGGAGCCATAAACCGAATGATGCCCGTAACCACACCAATAATAAGAGCAAGAACCAGTCCCGCACGCAGGGCGTTGGGCAATTGCCATTGTATGATACGAACGGCACCCAGCAGACGCATGAGCGGACGAGCGATGAACGCCAAGATGGTTGCTGCAAAAAACGAATAAATCATCAGGCGAACATTCCATAGGATGTATCCCAGGAGGATCAGCCCTAGAAAGCCTAGAATCAATCGGATAGTTTTAGTCGATAACATAG
>JAHEGS010000003.1:14222-29690 GCA_024645005.1 Bacteroidota bacterium | reverse complement strand
TGAAAAAAATTGTTCCTGAATACATCAGCAATAATTCTATCTATGAAAAGTTGGATAGCAGCTTTACCGACCAATCTCAGCCCATTCTTTAGAATCAATTTTTGAATCTAAATAATCAACTAATTCAACTAACTCTTTCGGAGCTAAATTATTTTCATAAGTGATTGTTGTGGTATCTCCTTCAGTAGAGGAATATTGAAGAACAGTAGAGGGTAAATCTGAATAACCCGACAGGTATCTACTTTTATAATCAGCCCAGGCTAAAGTTCTAGATTGAGCGATTATTTCATCAATTTCACTTTTGATTGCGTCAGTCTCAAACTCTCCGATAAATTTAAAAAACTTATAGCCATTCAAACTCCAAGTTTTTCCATTTAGTGATAGTGTATAAATGGGACAATTTCCAAAACATCCTGTCTTGCTTATCAACAAATAAATCTGATCAGAATTAATCTGATTATTTGATTCTTTTCTAAAACCACATGAGATGAAAAGAGTAATTAGCAGTATGAAAAGAGAAACCTTACGCATCACCTAAGATCAATTTCAATGACCCCAGGTTTATCTTTAGGGTTAAACTTAAAATAGCTGTCGTTAATATTTACATTAGGTTCAAATTTTGAAATGGTATATGTAGTAACTATTCCATTTTTATTATGAACAGACATTTGCTTTATTTTATTTGCCAATTTATCGACACTCAACTTAACCAAGAAGTAACTCTTATTTTTATCAATTGGAGTTAATTTAACCACGTCTAGTGTGGAACTGCCAACCTTCTTCTGACCACTGTATGAATGCATAAATCCTTTTTCATAGATTGTAAATATCTCTGATGGATTTATGTCAATTGATTTTGGGTCAAATTTTGAAATTTGAACTTCATTAGCATCTTCTAGATAGGTCCAGATGGTCTTTCCATCACACGATATTTCTTGACCTGAAATATTTACTTTAAACTTTTTACCTTTCTGGTAAAGAACACCAGATTGGGTTACTGAGGTTTTAGTTTGCTTATTATCTATCTTAATTTTAAATGAAGCTTTAACAGATTTATAGGTTTTATAAGTCTTGCTAAGTTTATTTAAAATAACTGAGCTTCGATTATCTTGAATTTCAGAATTTGATATAAAAGGGTTGGCTACTATGCCAATTAGAATAAGTAATAGTATCTTTTTCATTTTTAATTCAGCTAGTGTAGGTTATTCAAGAACTGTTCCAAAGCATATTCATCAGGTAATAAAACAGCTCTCGCTTTGCTTCCCTCAAAAGGGCCTACAATATTAGCAGCTTCTAGTTGATCTATCAAGCGACCAGCACGATTATATCCAACTTTTAATCTCCTTTGTATGAGACTAGTGCTTCCTTGCTGATGCTGAACAACAATACGAGCCGCATCTTCAAAAAGTGCATCTCGATCATCGGCATTAAATTCTCCACTTTCACTAGAACTTTCCTCTCTAACCTCAGGCAAGATATGAGCATCTGGATACCCTCTTTGGTTACCAATAAATCCTGTAATTGTGTCTACTTCTGGTGTGTCAACAAATGGACATTGTAAACGAACCATGTCACTTCCAGTTGAGTAAAGCATATCACCCTTACCAATGAGCTGATCCGCACCATTACCATCTAATATTGTTCTGCTATCAATCTTACTACTTACTCTAAATGCAATTCTAGCAGGAAAATTTGCCTTAATTGTTCCTGTAATGATATTAACTGACGGTCTTTGGGTAGCTAGTATTAAATGTATACCAATAGCACGAGCCAATTGAGCAATCCTACCTATTGGGTGCTCAACCTCTTTACCAGCAGTCATAATCAAATCTGCAACCTCGTCAATAATTACCACAATATATGGCAAATACTTATGTCCTTCCTCTGGATTTAATTTACGTTTAATAAACTTAGTATTGTATTCTTTGATGTTTCTAACCATAGCCGATTGAAGCAAAGCATATCGTTGATCCATTTCCTCACATAATGAATTCAATGTTGAAATTACTTGCTTATTATCTGTAATAATAGCTTCTCCTTCTCCAGGTAATTTTGCTAAATAATGTCTCTCGATGGTTTGATAAAGTGTAAGTTCGACTTTTTTAGGGTCAACCATTACAAATTTTAATTCTGCAGGATGCTTGCGGTATAACAGTGAGACGATTATTGCATTTAAACCTACCGATTTACCTTGACCTGTTGCACCCGCCATCAATAAATGTGGCATTTTTGCTAAATCAACAACATATACTTCATTAGATATCGTTTTACCCAAACAAACAGGCAAGGCTGCATCCGAATTTTGGTATTTGGCACTACTAATTACAGAATGCATGCTTACTATTTCAGGCTTTTTATTTGGTACCTCTATTCCTATGGTTCCTTTACCAGGTATGGGTGCTATAATTCGAATACCTAAGGCCGCTAAACTAAGTGCTATATCATCCTCTAGATTTTTAATTTTTGAAATTCGAACACCAGCTTCAGGGACAATCTCAAATAATGTGACCGTAGGACCAATAGTGGCCTTAATTTGAGCAATTCCAATTTTATAATTATTCAGTGTTTGAACAATCATATTTTTACTTTTCTCTAAATCCTCTTTGGATACCTCTGTTTTTGGACCTTCATCATATTTATTTAGAAAATCAACCTCAGGAAACACATAGTCCCTAAGATCTAGACGTGGATCAAATGGTTCATCAATCCCATAATGCTCCTTCTGTTTTGATTTATCGACTTTCTCCTCTTTAGCTTTATGCTCTATCTCTAATTCAAGATTCTCTTCCTCTTTTTCTGATTTTTCTTTCAATTTTGGCTCCTCAACTGCTATTGGTAGAGGTTTTTCAATCAAAGTTGTTTCTGTTTCCAAAGGCACTGGTTCAGGCAAAACATCCGTTTCACTATTCTCAATATTAATTTGATCTTTATCGAAAATAGACTCCCCAGTAAACTCATCATCAGTATCTAATTCTTTCGATTTTAATCGCTTTTTTCTAATCCATTCCAAAACATCAATACCAAAAGCAACATATAAAAAGAAAACTGTCACTAATCCTAGAAGAAGAATAATCCCGATTACACCAATCAATGATTTTGAAAAAATAAAAACTCCATATCCCAACAAGCCACCAAGTAAAGGATAAGACCTAGAAAATAAAAGTGAACAAACTAATGAAACCCACAAACCTGAAACTAATAATTTACTAGCTGTTTTGGGACGTATGTGAAATTTATTATTAAAATAGAGATTGAATCCAATAATTAAAAATATAGGATATAATAGAAACGCCCCAATACCAAAACCATTATAAATAAATGTATGAGCCAAAAATGCTCCCATCTTACCCATAATATTTTTAGGCACTAAATTTTTAAAATCAAAAAGAAATTCATTAACACCAGCATTTAATAAGCTTTGGTCAGTCCGCCAGGAAAAAAGATAACTTATGGAGGCTAATGTCAAGAAAGTGGCAAAGGCAAAGAAAAATCCTCCTACTATTTTATTAAACAATGTATAATCTTTGGGCTCCTTAATCTTTGATTTTTTTTTGGATTTACTCGATTTCTTACTAAAAAATGCCATAAGCTCTTACAAGTATCGAATGTATAATAAAGCATATACCTGAACATCAATGTTTTTGAACACACCAAAAACTTGTTTAGTATAGTTTACATCCAGTGTTATGGATTTGTAATATACCATCAAAAAGAAGAAATACTTCTTACTAGAATTAGATATTTGCTAGAGAAACTTGAAGCTCCTACCTAAATACTTGGCTGTATGACCAAGCTCCTCCTCTATTCGAAGAAGCTGATTGTATTTTGCCATACGATCACTTCTAGATGCAGATCCAGTCTTAATAAGCCCGCTATTCATTGCGACAGCTAAGTCTGCAATTGTTGAATCTTCTGTTTCACCACTTCGATGAGAAATGATATTAGTGTAACTATTTTGAGTCGCAAGATTAATAGAATCAATTGTTTCAGTAAGTGTTCCAATTTGATTAACTTTTACAAGAATACTGTTAGCTATCCCCTCATCTATACCTCTTTGTAATCTCTTCACATTAGTCACAAATAAATCATCGCCTACCAACTGAACTTTATCGCCAATTTGGTTCGTTAAATACTTCCATCCTGCCCAATCATCCTCATCAAGTCCGTCTTCGATACTCAATATCGGATATTTTTCGGTCCAGTTTTTCCAATAATCTGCCATTTGCTCACTTGTCAATTCCCTGCCATCTGATTTATTGAATGTGTAAAGACCTGTTTCTTTATTGTAAAACTCTGAGGTTGCAGCATCCATGGCAATATATATATCCTCGCCAGGGCGATATCCTGCAGACTCAATGGCTTGCAAAACTGTTTCTATTGCCTCCTCGTTTGATTTGATATTAGGAGCAAAACCTCCTTCGTCTCCAACATTAGTACTATACCCTTTTGAACTCAATACTTTTTTGAGATGATGAAATGTTTCAACACCCATTTTCAATGCTTCTGAAAATGTATCTGCACCCGTTGGCATAATCATAAACTCCTGAAAATCAATAGAATTGTCAGCATGACTCCCACCATTGATAATATTCATCATGGGTATTGGTAAGGTGCATGCATTAACACCTCCAAGATACCTAAATAAAGGCTGACCACTTTCTTCAGCTGCAGCATGAGCAATAGCTAGACTGACAGCTAACATTGCATTGGCACCTAAAACAGATTTGTTTTCAGTACCATCTAACATAATCATTTTATGATCTACATGAACTTGCTCAAATACATCTTCACCAATTATCTCATCAGCAATCGTCGTATTCACGTTTGCAACCGCTTTCATGACACTTTTACCTAAAAAGTTTGATTTATCATCATCTCTTAATTCAATGGCTTCGTGTATCCCTGTACTAGCTCCACTTGGAACAGCAGCTCTACCAAAAGCTCCATCCTCAGTAAATACATCTACCTCAATTGTTGGATTACCTCTACTATCTAGAATTTGTCTCGCGTGTAAGTGTGCTATTTCACTCATAATGTTGTGTTTTTGACTATTTTTTTGTTGGTTTAGAAATATAGATTATGCCATTAAGGCCACAAATTCATCAAATAGGTATCGACTATCATGTGGACCTGGACTTGCTTCTGGATGATATTGAACTGCAAATGCAGATTTATCTTTAACACGGATTCCCTCAACCGTGTTATCATTTAAATTGATATGGGTTATTTCTACAGAACCCATATTACTATCTGGATCAATAGCAAAACCATGATTTTGAGAGGTTATTTCACTTTTCCCTGTTATCAAATTTTTTACTGGATGGTTTTGACCACGGTGACCACGGTGCAATTTAAAAGTCTTCATACCTTGTGCTTGTGCTAAAATCTGACTACCCAAGCATATACCAAACATTTTCTCATCAGCGTCCACAATTTCTTGAATTGTCTTCACTGCATATGGCATTGCAGATGGATCACCTGGACCATTACTGATCATAAAACCGTCTGGATCCCAATTTTTCATCTCATTATAGGTTGTATCACCAGGATAAACCTTAACATGGCAATCCCTGTCTGTCAAGCACTTTATAATATTTTCTTTACTCCCTAAATCAAGAAGTGCTACTTTGTGTTTCCCTCCTTCATTTACCTCATAAGCGTCTTTTATCCAAACCTTACTACTTAATTCTAAACCAGACATACTAGGTACATCTAAAACCATCGATTTTAACCTCTCTACATCAAGTATCTCTGAACTTATAATCGCGTTCATTGCACCAGCATCTCTGATATGACGAACTACCTCTCGGGTATCAACATCACTAATTCCCGTAAAGTCATTCTCAATAAAATAATCGTTAAGACTACTATCAGCCATATTTCTCGAATGCATCGGTGAATAATTTTTACATACTAAGCCAGAAATTTTGATGGAATTAGACTCAGAGTCTAAATCTCTAGCACCATAGTTACCAATATGATCCATGGTCATAATTACAATTTGCCCATAGTATGATGGATCTGTAAATACTTCTTGATATCCTGTCATCCCAGTATTGAAAGCAATTTCACCTGTAGTGGTACCTATTTTTCCAATTGCATTTCCTTCGAAGTATGTTCCATCTTGTAAAACTAAATACGCTTTTTGCTTATCAATAACTGACACGATAACTTAAAATTTCGACAAATTTAGCCTTAGGATTTTATTTTAAAAGAAGTGTGGGCAAAATGTGAAATTAGCTCTGAACAAAGTCAACAGATTTAATCCAACCAATTTACCAATTGTTTATTGGTAATATCCTTAACAACTAATTCATACTTAACCTCTGGGTTCGATAAAAGCCTCATCTTCGTTGAATGCATTTTACCATCTCTAGAATAACTTATAGAAAGGCGTTCCCCATTATTAAATTTAGTGACATAATCTTCTAATTTACTTTTTAAACGCCACCCATTGATGGCAATAATTTCATCATTTACACTTAAGCCAGATTCGACACCTGGGCTGTTAGATACTATATTCGTCACTATTACTTGCTCCCCTTTTAATTTGGACGAAACACCGCTCCAAGGTTGATTTATGTTCTCTTTTTTCTTTAATAAATCAAGTCCAAAATCATTGAAGATTTCGTAATTTAATGGTTTTAAACTATAAACAACATCATCAAAAAATTCAGTCATATCCTTATCTGCTAACTGACTACAGGTTATCACAAATTCTTCGATAGAAAAACCACGACCCTCTTTTATATATATGTCTTTATACAACATTCGCATCACATCATCCAAGGAGTGATCACTCGATTTTCTAATCTCAAGATCAAGTAACACGGCAGCCAGCATTCCTTTATTGTAATAACTAATCGTCTTATTAGAACTTTCCTCATTAGGCAAATATGCTTTCACCCATGCTAATAGACTACTATGTGCAAGGCTCATTACCTTCTTGCCAGGCGAATTCTCCAATCGATTAATCTGAGATGCAATTATTTTCAAATATTCTTCTTTAGAATAAGCTCCCATCCTCAACAAGGTAATGTCATCATAATAAGAGGTAATACCCTCAGCAATCCATAACAAGTCAGTATAGAACTCTTTATCATAATCAAATGGGCCCAATTCTTTCGGACGAATTCTTTTGATATTCCATAAGTGAAAATATTCGTGAGCAATTAACCCTAAAAAGCTTCGATACTTGTTTGCATTTGTATAATTCCATCTAGGCATCATGCTAGTTTGTGAATTGGCATGTTCAAGTCCACCCCCACCTTGGGACACGTTGTAGATAAAATGCACATACTGGCTTGAGGGATGATCACCCATCATCTCAACTTGAGTGTCACTGATCTTATTAAAATCTTCTTTTATTTGATTTAGGTCATAGTTTCCCTCTCCAATCATAACGATTTTGTGAGGTACCGTCCCACTCTCGTATCCAATGGTGTCAAAGTTGCCAAGTGCTATTGGAGAATCAGCAAGTAAATCATAGTTTTTGCATATGTAGGAATACGCTGAAGCATTGGATTTTGGCAGAGATACCTCAACATTTTGCCAGTTTTCCTTGGGGTAAATGTTCAGTTCAATTTTTTCATCTTCATATCCCTCTAAATAACCAAAAACCGAAACTCCATGCAAGAAAGCATAATACTCATCCGCATAACTCTGACGAACGCTAACCGTGAAGCAGTATACATCATAAGATAACCTGACTTGAGTCTTGCCTTTAGTCAAAATCCTCCATGTATTTTTATTCAATCTTTGAATCTCTAGATTTTCTGCTAACACATTCTCATATGCATTACTAAACTCTCTTACCTTGTAGGATCCAGGTGTCCATACGGGAACTTTAAAGTCAACATATTCTCTTCCGTCGGCATTGAAAGTTATTGCTATCGAAACATAATGAGATTTTACATCAGGAAAGTTAACTGAGTAATTGATTGCTTTTAGGGTCATGGATATTGCAATTATGAAAGATACAAATACTACTTTTTTTAGCATGGAGCAAAGTTGTTCTTTTTTTTAGAAACCTCAATGCTTTCGTAGATTGAATAAAAAGATTACTTTTGCACTCATTTTTCGCAAAGGAGGAAATGATACATTGACAAATACAAAAAAAGAAAAGCAAGATGAAATCTTGACTGAAGCTACTGAGGCCAAGGATGCCACAGTTGAAGCGACAACAAAAGAAGCTACTGTAGAGCCAACAGAAACTACAGAATCCCACACAAACACATCTGAGTCACCAGTTCACAATCCAGACGAATTCGATTGGTCTATGGACAAAGCTGGATTTGGTACGTACAACGAATCTCAAAATGATGATTTAAAATCCATGTACGCTAACACCATTAAACAAGTAGATGAAAAGACACTTGTTACGGGACGCATTGTTAGTATGACAAATGACCATGTAGTTTTAGATATTGGGTTTAAATCAGATGGTTTAGTTTCCATTACAGAATTTAGAGACACTCCAGACATTAAAGTTGGAGATGAGATTGAAGTTTACGTAGATGAAACTGAAAACGCTCTTGGTCAATTGGTTCTTTCACGAAAAAAAGCAATTGCAGAAGGTGCATGGGAGAAAATACAATCCATTATGGAAAAAGGTGAGATTGTTAAAGGTTATATCCAATCCAGAACCAAAGGCGGACTTGTTGTTGACATAATGGGTATGGATGCATTCCTACCTGGATCTCAAATTGATGTAAAGCCTGTTCGTGATTACGACCAATACGTTGGTAAAACCATGGAATTTAAGGTTGTCAAAATAAACGAGGTATACAAAAATGTAGTTATCTCACACAAAGCACTTATTGAAGATGACATTGAAGCTCAGAAAGCCGAAATGATATCTAAAATGGAACTTGGACAAGTTCTCGAGGGGACTGTAAAAAACATGACTTCATTTGGAGTATTTGTCGACCTTGGTGGACTAGATGGTCTTCTTCATATTACAGATATTTCTTGGGGACGAATCAATCACCCATCTGATGTTCTTGAATTGGATCAAAAAATCCAAGTTGCAGTTCTCGAGTTTGATAATGACAAAAAGCGAATTTCTCTTGGTATGAAGCAACTAACTGCTCACCCGTGGGATAGCATGAAAGAACTCAAAGAAGGTGAAAAAGTGAAAGGTAAAGTTGTTACTATTGCTGATTACGGTGCTTTCGTTGAAATAGAAACTGGTGTTGAAGGACTAATACACGTTTCAGAAATGTCTTGGTCACAACACTTAAGAAACCCATCTGACTTTATGAAAGTTGGAGATGAGGTTGAAGCAGTAGTTTTAGATATTGACAAAAAGGAGCATAAACTTTCTCTGGGTCTTAAACAACTTACTTCAGATCCATGGGAAAAAATTGAAGAAAAATACCAAGTAGAGTCAAAACATAAAGGTACTGTAAGGAACCTTACAAATTATGGGCTATTTGTGGAACTCCAGGAAGGGGTTGATGGCTTAGTTCACGTATCGGACTTGTCTTGGTCTAAGAAGATCAAACATCCAGCTGAGTTTACCAAAAAAGGTGAAGAACTCGAGGTTGTTGTTCTTGAAATTGACAGAGATAATAGAAGACTGAGCTTAGGTCACAAACAAATTGATGAGAATCCTTGGGATACATTCGAAAGTGTCTTCACGCTAGGTTCCGAGCATGATGGTGTAGTATCGGAGGTTAATGATCGTGGAGTTATCCTTACCCTACCCTATGGTGTAGAGGGATTTGCTCCAAAGAAACACATCAAAAAGCAAGACGGAACTGATGTGAAAGTTGATGAAACACTTAACTTAAGAGTGATTGAGTTCAACAAAGATTCGAAACGAATATTAGTATCCCATACAGACATCTGGAAAGATGCTGAGCGTTCTCAAAATTCTGAAAAGGAAGCTGCTAACAAAAAACGTGCAGCCAATACAACCAAATATGTAGAAAAAATCAACAAAAAGACTGAGGTTTCTACCATGGGTGACTTGGATGTACTTGCCCAATTAAAAGCTCAAATGGAATCAACGCCATCTACTACTAAAAAAGAGGCTTCAAAGAAAGAGACTCCTATAAAGGAAACTCCAAAGAAAGAAGCTCCTAAAAAGGATGCAAAAAAAGTTGAAGAGACCACTTCAGCTGATGATTCTTCAGGATTAACTGATATTATTGGTGTCGCAGATGCTAAAGATGCAGATGATCTAAAACAACTTACGGGTGTGGGTCCAGCTTATGAGAAAAAGCTGAACGGCATCGGAATATTTACTTTCCAACAGGTCAGTAAACTAAATAAGAAAAGCATTGATATTCTTGAATCCTTACTTAAATCTCCAGGTCGTGTTGAACGAGATGGATGGGTTAAGCAAGCTAAAGAATTAGCTAAATAATTTTTAAAATCCCGACTAGTTCGGGATTTTTTTTGCTCTATAAAAAAGAGACAACTTGATTGAAAGAACCAAAAAAAATAGATATTTGAAAATATGAATTATTGGCTCATCAAATCTGAACCCTACAAGTATAGCTGGGACCAAATGGTAGCAGATGGATCAACATATTGGGATGGTGTTCGTAGTTACCCTGCCCGTGTTCATTTGAAAGCAATGAAAAATGGTGATCTCTGTCTGTTTTATCACAGTAACGAGGGAAAAGAAATTGTAGGAATTACACGCGTAATCAAAGAAGCATATCAAGATCCCACAACCGAAGATGAAAAATGGGTTGCCGTAGATGTAGAAGTGGTCAAACCTCTAAATTCGAGTGTTACGCTAGCTCAAATAAAATCTAATGATACCCTTGCTAACATGGCGTTAGTAAAACAAGCTCGATTATCAGTAGGCCCTGTACAAGAATTTGAATTTGAAGAAATTATTAAATTGTCAAATACAACATTCTAGATGAAAAAAGTAATACTAGAATATAAACACGTAGAACTTATCATTACTAGGATTGCCCATCAATTGGTTGAAAATCATAGCTCATTCAACAATACAGCCATTCTAGCTCTTCAACCTAGAGGCACCTTCTTTGGGAAAATATTAGCTCAAAAAATCAAATCACTATTTGAAATCGATATTATCTATGGTGAATTGGATACTACATTCTATCGAGACGACTTCAGAAGAAATAACAAGCAGCTTATTCCTAATGAAGTAAATATTGATTTTAATATTGAAGGTAAACACATCGTACTAGTAGACGATGTTTTATACACTGGCCGAAGTATTAGAGCTGCATTAGATGCAATAAATGCCTATGGAAGACCTAAATCCGTAGAATTGGTTACTCTAATCAACAGAAAATACAATAGAGAGGTACCTATTCAACCTGACTATACTGGTGAAGACATTGACACCAGAGCAAACGATTATGTAAAAGTGGACTGGAAAGATGATCAATGTAGAGTATGGATAATAACGGATAAAGAAAAATAATGTCAGCACTATCTAGCAAACATCTTTTGGGTATCAAAGACATCTCAAAAGAAGATATTCACCTTATTTTTAAAACTGCAGAAAACTTTAAAGAAGTCATAAATAGACCCATCAAAAAAGTACCATCACTAAGAGATATTACCATTGCTAATATCTTTTTTGAAAACAGTACTCGTACTAAAATATCATTTGAACTTGCTGAAAAAAGGCTATCTGCCGACATTGTAAACTTCAACAGTGGGTCCTCATCCGTCAAAAAAGGTGAGACTCTTATCGATACGGTCAACAATATATTAGCAATGAAAGTAGATATGGTTGTAATGAGACATCCTGCTCCAGGTGCTGCTAAATTTTTATCTAAACACATTGACGCTAATATTATCAATGCCGGAGATGGTACTCACGAACACCCAACTCAAGCACTCCTAGATGCCTATACACTATCCGAAAAACTGGGCGACTTAAAGGATAAAAATATACTTATCGTTGGGGACATTATCCACTCGAGAGTTGCACTAAGTAATATTTATTGTCTACAAAAATTGGGGGGCCGTGTTCGCGTTTGCGGACCACCTAACCTTATCCCTAATTATATTGAAAGCTTGGGTGTAGAAGTAAGTTATAATTTAAAAGAAAGCCTTGCCTGGTGTGATGCTGCTAATTTATTGAGAATTCAGTTAGAGAGGCAGGACGATAAATATTTCCCCTCGCTAAGAGAGTATTCGCTGCAGTATGGAATAAATCAAGAGATTCTAGACCAAGTGAATAAGGATATCATTATTATGCATCCTGGACCCATTAATAGAGGAGTTGAAATCACCAGTCAGGTAGCAGATTCGAATAGTAGTGTCATTCTAAATCAGGTCGAAAATGGAGTAGCTATTCGAATGGCTATATTGTACTTGTTAACCTCGAATTAAATTGGCATGAAGAGTAACGTCTTTATTCTATACACAGGAGGAACATTTGGAATGAAAAAAACCCGTAAGGGACTTGTACCCTCATCTTGGGACGAAATCATCAACTACCTTCCAGCAATTAAGAACCAAAATTACTTTGATTTCTTCAGTGAAATAAACTTTACTTATGACGTTCTCGAACCTGTTGTAGATTCGAGCAACATGAATCCACAATCTTGGAACAGGATAGCAGAAAAAATAAAAGACAACTATGGTAACTATGATGGATTCATCATTATCCATGGAACAGATACACTTTCATATACCGCATCTGCTTTAAGTTTCATGTTTGAGAACTTGAACAAGCCCATTGTAATGACTGGTTCTCAACTTCCTATTTTTCATCCAAGAACAGACGGTATTGTAAATTTAAGTAATGCTATTTATATAGCAGGATATCAAAGCTTTGATATTGATTGTATACCCGAAGTGTGTATTTGCTTCAACGATGATGTTCTTAGGGGAAATAGAAGTATTAAAACTAGCACAAATGACTTTGAAGGGTTTAGTTCACCCAATTTTGAAAATCTTGCATATTTAGAACAAAACATCACTTTAAATCATAATCTGATTCAAAAAAGGAATAAAGCGAATTTAAAACTGCTTCCAAATTTTAGTGAGAATGTTGTCAATGTTACTGTGTTTCCGGGCTATAGTCCAAACACATTAATTAGTGTCGTTAAAAATCAAAAAATAGATGGTATAGTCCTCAAAACATATGGCTCCGGTAACCTACCAAATACACCTGAATGGAATAAACTTATTAAAGCTTGTGAGGAAAATAACACGCTCATTTTTGCAACTACTCAATGTCCAAATGGAAAGATTGAAATTGGTCAATATGCCAGTAGTGAAATTCTCAAGAGTAAATGTGTTATTTCCGGAAGGGACATAACTTCTGAAGCAGCACTAACAAAACTCATGTGGGTCATTGGCAACTACCCCTACCAAGAAAGACACCATATCCTCAGCCAAAATATTAGAGGAGAAATGACTTAAATTAAATCGCTGATTATCAGCTATTTGCAAATAAATAAGTGTTCACTTTTTGTGGATATGTACCTCAAACAAAATCACTAACCAGCCTACCTTAATTATTATCTTCACGAAGTAATTAAGCAAATAAATGAGCGAACAAAATAAAGGATACGGAGCTGATAGTATACAAGCTCTTGAAGGAATGGAACATGTTAGGAAAAGACCTTCCATGTACATCGGAGACGTGGGTGTTAGAGGATTACATCATTTGGTATATGAAGTCGTTGACAACTCAATTGATGAGGCAATGGCTGGTCATTGTAACAAAATTGATGTTTGGATTAATGAAGACGGTTCAATATCTGTAAAAGATAATGGTCGTGGTATTCCTGTTGCCATGCACAAAAAAGAAGGCGTTTCTGCTCTTCAAGTAGTCATGACAAAAATTGGGGCTGGAGGAAAATTCGACAAAGACTCCTACAAAGTTTCCGGAGGACTTCATGGTGTGGGTGTTTCCTGTGTTAATGCTCTTTCTATTCATCTAAAAGCAACAGTATATAGAGACGGTAAAGAATATGAGCAAGAGTATTCTCAAGGAAAAATTAAATACGAAGTCAGAGAAGTTGGCTCAACAACTGACCAAGGTACATTAGTTACTTTCACTCCTGACCCTGAAATATTTGCCCAAACCACTGAGTATAGCTACGAAACGCTCTCACTAAGAATGAGAGAGCTTTCTTTCCTTAACAAAGGAATAGAAATCAGCATTACTGATAAAAGAAATAAAGACGAAAAAGGGAATTTTATACAAGAACACTTTAAAAGCAATGAGGGGCTCATTGAATTTGTGAAATACCTTGATGCAACTCGTACACCAATCATGACGAATGTCATTGCAATGGAAGGTGAAAAAAATGGTATTCCTGTAGAGGTAGCAATGATATACAACAATTCCTATGCGGAAAATCTTCATTCTTATGTCAATAATATCAATACACATGAGGGAGGAACACATTTAAGTGGTTTCAGAAGAGGGCTCACACATACCCTTAAAAAATATGCCGATGAATCTGGCTTACTCTCCAAAATGAAATTTGAAATCACAGGGGATGATTTTAGAGAAGGTCTTACCGCTATTGTCTCTGTTAAGGTAGCTGAACCTCAATTTGAAGGACAAACCAAAACAAAACTAGGAAACAGAGAGGTTTCATCAGCAGTAAGTCAAGCTGTCAATGAAATGCTAACTAATTTTCTAGAGGAAAACCCCAATGAAGCAAAAATCATTGTACAAAAAGTTATGTTAGCTGCACAAGCTAGACACGCAGCTGCCAAAGCTCGAGAAATGGTTCAACGAAAAACCCCAATGGGTGGTGCTGGTCTTCCAGGAAAGCTGTCTGATTGCTCTGAAAAAGATCCTGCGATTTGCGAATTATACCTCGTTGAGGGTGATTCAGCTGGTGGTACAGCAAAGCAAGGTCGTGACAGAAATTACCAGGCTATTCTTCCACTTAGAGGTAAAATACTCAATGTTGAAAAAGCATTAGAACATAAAATATATGACAATGAAGAGATCAAAAATATGTTCACTGCTTTGGGTGTTACTATTGGTACTGAAGAGGACGCTCGTGAACTAAACACCTCCAAACTTCGATATCATAAAATTGTAATCATGACGGATGCAGACGTAGACGGTAGTCACATTCGAACACTCATCCTCACGTTGTGCTTCAGATACATGAAAGCACTGATCGAGCAAGGCTATCTGTACATTGCTACACCACCACTCTATCAAGTTAAAAAAGGGAATAAAGCAGAATACTGTTGGAGTGATGAAGAAAGAAACCAACTTGTCTTAGAACTAGGCAAAGACAACCCTGATAGCGTAAAGGTACAACGATATAAAGGTCTGGGTGAGATGAATGCCGAACAACTTTGGGAGACTACCATGGACCCTGAAAGACGTACATTAAAACAAGTTACCCTTGAAAATGCGGCCGAAGCAGATCGCGTGTTCTCCATGCTAATGGGTGATGAAGTTCCTCCAAGAAGAGAATTCATTGAAGCCAATGCAAAATATGCAAATATCGATGTATAGGTATCTTTAGATTGAAAATA
>JAHEGS010000003.1:12820-14122 GCA_024645005.1 Bacteroidota bacterium | reverse complement strand
ATCTCTGCTAATTTGATTAAACTTTCTGATACTGTTTTCTTTCCTTCTATAGCCTGTTCAAATGGTGTGTATACCACTTTATCGCTTACAATACCAACCGTTACGGATTTTTGACCTGCTAGAAGTGCGTTTATTGATTCTGAGCCAAGACGAGATGCTAAAATCCGATCTCGAGCACTTGGACTCCCACCTCTTTGCACATGTCCCAATATTGAACTTCTTATTTTCAAATCAGGGTACATAGAGGTTAATTTCTTTTCTAAAATTAAAGCTCCTCCTTGCTCATCTCCTTCTGCAACAACGATGATGCTGAATGATTTTTTTCGACGTTTAGGGTTATTAAAATGATTCAGAACCTTGTCCCAATCACCGTGATCTTCCGGTATCAAAGCACCTTCAGCACCACCTGCGATAGCAACGTCTAGAGCAATAAATCCACTATTTCTTCCCATAACCTCAACAATGAACACTCGCTCGTGAGAATGGGCGGTATCTCTTATTTTATCAATTGAATCTAGAGCAGTATTAATAGCTGTATCATATCCTATTGTAAAATCGGTACCATACAAATCATTATCAATTGTTCCTGGCAAACCAATACAGGGAATTCCATACTCTTCGTAAAAAATCTTAGCTCCAGTGTAGGAGCCATTTCCTCCTATGCAAACAAGTGCATCAATACCATGTTTTAGAAGATTATCATAAGCCGTTTTTCTGCCTTCTTTCGTCATAAAAGACTTGCTCCTTGCAGTCTTTAAAAAAGTTCCGCCACGCTGAATAATATTTGCAACAGACTGACGATCTAAAGAGATAATGTCATTTGATATCATTCCCTCGTAACCTCGCTTAATCCCTTTAACCTCAAGACCATTAAAGATTGCTGTTCTTACAACAGCTCTCACACATGCATTCATTCCCGGAGCATCACCACCAGAAGTATATACGCCTATTTTTTTCATTTGGTTTTTGACTATTACTGCAAATAAAAAAAGGTCGATGTAAAACATCGACCTTTTCTTAGATTAAATAGTAAACAAGTTACTATTATAACTGGAATTTGTATCTAAACTCCACATAATCCAGATTGTCGCTAGGTGTTGAAATTACGTCAGTTATTTCAATCAAACCATACTTATTTGAACTCTTTGCGTGAATAATATAAAAATCTCCTTTTACTGCTGTTAAGACAGACTGCTCAGAACCAGCAGCTTCCCAAGAAGCAGCTATTTCAGCATCATTTGTAATCGTACTCCAAGCACTTGAGCTTACTTTTTTGAAAGTTGAACCGTTTCTAGAAGTCCA
>JAHEGS010000003.1:0-12720 GCA_024645005.1 Bacteroidota bacterium | reverse complement strand
AAAAATCTTCCATGGTACATAGCTGGTTTAAGCATGGTAGCTACCACATTTGCAGCAGACACCCCACTGGCTGTAACTGAACTGGTAGCGAAGAATGGTATATCAGGCAATTGGGTTTGGTGGAATATGCTACTGGGAGGCATGTTTACAGCAGTATTCTACGCCCAACTATGGAGAAGAAGCGGGGTTGTTACTGATGCAGAATTTATCACATTGCGTTATGCTGGTAAACAAGCTAATTGGCTCAAAAAATTTAAAGCAATATATCTAGGTATTGGCATGAACGCAGTCATACTGGCATGGGTCAACCTTGCCTTGATGGCAATACTCGAGGTTTTCTTTGACCTTCAAGGTATTCAACTTTATGGTTTCACCGCATTAGCCATGCTAGTTGTTGCTGCTTATTCAGCATTTAGTGGTTTGATGGGGGTTGCTCTTACTGATGCTTTTCAATTTTTTATTGCACTTGTGGGATGCATTGTTCTTGCTGTTTTAGTTGTTAATTCAGATAAAATCGGTGGTGTAGGAGGTCTAAAAAATGCTCTACCGGAACATAGTCTTGCCATATTACCCAGTATTAGTGAATCATCCGAATCGAAAGGTCTTTCCATGGGGTTTGCCTCTTTTATTGCCATTGCTGGAATGGTATGGTGGTCGAGTTGGTATCCTGGTGCTGAACCTGGTGGTGGTGGATATATTGCTCAACGGATGTTTAGTACAAAAAATGAAAAACATTCATTCATGGCTACCTTCTTCTTTCAATTTGCTCACTACGGCATTCGTCCATGGCCATGGATTATTGTGGCTCTGTGTTCAGTAGTTCTCTACCCTGATTTGGGAATTGATGATAAAAAACTCGGCTTTGTTATGGCTATGAAAGAGTTCCTCCCTTCAGGAATGCGAGGACTCTTATTGGTCGCTTTTTTGGGAGCCTATATGAGTACCGTATCCACCCACCTCAACTGGGGAGCAAGTTATGTCATTAATGATGTATGGAATCACCAAAAAAAATCCAGCAACAAAATAGTACGTATGGGTAGATGGGTAACGTTTGGTATTATGGTTTTGGCATTGGGTGTTACCACACAAGTTAAATCCATCAGTGGTGTTTGGGAATTTATCATGGAATGTGGAGCAGGACTAGGTCTTTTACTTATGTGTCGATGGTTTTGGTTTCGAATCAATGCTTGGGCAGAAATTACAGCTACCATAACGCCATTCATCGTATATGGCTTACTCAAATTTGTATTTGTACATGATTATCCTATTCTGGGTGAGTCACTATCGAGTAATCCTACATCATTTTTCATCACTGTTGGAGTAACCACTTGTTGTTGGGTCTTAGTAAGTATGCTTACAAAACCAGATCCTCAAAGTCACTTACAATCTTTTAAAAATAAAATCTATCCAAACGGCTTTGAACAATTTAAAAACACCTTGCCCTACCTATTTTCAGCATGGATTGGGGGTATCGTTACGGTGTACTCCTTCCTTTTTATGATAGGAAAAATCATCTTCCAAGAATGGGCAGCCTCAGGCTGGTTTTTAGCAAGCTTATTAATTGGTGTATTTGTATTTTACAAATCTGCCAACAAAGGAGGCTTGATTGATTTAACTGAATAAATAGCTTTTCCAATATCAACTGGCACAACCTTTGCCATAATAGCAATTCCCCGTTATCAATAAATTTTGCGGGCACAATACGACAACATGACATTTGACCATAGATTCAAGCTAGACGGCGACTTTTTGGGTGATGAGGACGGATCAGAAATCATCTCTGTAATTGCTGATAGTGACTTTGAAGATGACAGTACAGGAAATTATCCTGAAAATCTGCCATTATTACCACTCCGAAATACCGTATTATTTCCTGGAGTAGTCTTTCCAGTAACAGTTGGTAGAGACAAATCCATCAAACTAATCCAAGATGCTTACAAAGGAGATAAAACCATTGGGGTAATCGCTCAAAAAGATCAAAGCATTGAAGACCCCACAGCACAAGACCTTTATTCCACAGGAACGTTGGCTCATATACTCAAAATGCTGAAAATGCCTGATGGCAACATTACCGTTATCATTCAAGGAAAAAGAAAGTTTACGCTAAAAAATATCACAGATGAAGACCCTTATTTTAGAGGCAACATAGAACCTTTTACTGATAGTAAAGCGGCTAAGGGTGAGGAAACAAACGCTACGATTGATAGCATCCGTGAATTGGCCTCTAAAATTGTAGAGATTTCGCCCAATATTCCCACTGAAGCAAATTTTGCGTTAAAAAACATCAACTCACCCAATTTTTTGGTGAACTTTATTTCGTCTAACCTCAATGTTTCATTGGATGAGAAGCAAGAATTACTTGAGCTATCTAATTTTAAGAAAAAAGCCAATCGTGTTTTGTTCTTTTTGGATAAAGAACTTCAAATGTTGGAACTGAAGAATAAAATTCACACTAAGGTAAAAGTAGATCTAGACCAGCAACAAAAAGAATACTTTCTTCAGCAGCAAATTCGTGCCATTCAAGAAGAACTTGGACAAGATTCTCCAGACAAAGAGATTGAGGTACTTCGTGCTAAAGGAAAGAAAAAGAAATGGAATAAAACTGTTGCCAAGGCATTCAACAAAGAACTGGATCGTTTGATGAGGATGAATCCGGCAACTCCAGATTATTCAGTTAGTTTAAACTATGTAGAATTACTACTTGAATTACCATGGGCTGAATTTTCGAAAGACAATTTTGACCTAAAACGTGCAAGAAAAGTATTGGATGCTGATCATTTTGGCCTTGAAAAAGTAAAAGAGCGAATTCTTGAATACTTGGCCGTGCTGAAACTAAAAGGAGATATGAAATCACCTATTCTTTGCTTATATGGCCCTCCAGGAGTAGGAAAGACATCCCTTGGAAAATCCATTGCAAAAGCGATGGGAAGAGAATATGTTAGAATGAGCCTAGGTGGTCTGCACGATGAGTCTGAACTACGCGGTCATCGAAAAACATACATTGGTGCCATGCCCGGACGAATCATTCAATCACTCAAAAAAGCGGGAAAAAGTAATCCCATATTTGTATTGGATGAAATTGATAAAATAGGAAACGATTTCAGAGGTGACCCATCCTCTGCATTACTTGAAATATTGGACCCAGAGCAAAACAATGCCTTCCATGATAATTATGTTGATTTAGATTATGACTTGAGTAATGTATTGTTCATAGCTACTGCAAACCGACTCGATACGATTCAACCTGCATTGAGAGACCGAATGGAAATCATTGATATTACGGGTTATACCGTTGAGGAGAAAATTGGAATTGCTAAAAAGCATCTGTTACCGAAACAAAAAAAGGAACATGGTTTAAAATCCAAAGATCTTCGAATGTCTGACAAGGTCATTGAAAAGGTGGTTGATGAGTACACCCGAGAGAGCGGTGTTCGCACCTTGGATAAGCGACTTGCCAAGATATGCAGATGGCAAGCTAAAGAATTGGTGTATGGCAACGAAACCAAACCAACCATTAGTTTAGCTGATGCAGAACAGATTTTGGGTAAGGACAAGATTGAAAAAGACCTATACGAAACAAATGAAGTTGCCGGTGTGGTAACAGGTCTGGCATGGACAAGTGTTGGTGGTGATATTTTATTTGTTGAAACTTCTTTGACCAAAGGGAAAGGAAAAATAACCCTAACTGGACAATTGGGAGACGTCATGAAAGAAAGTGCTATCAATGCTAATACCTGGCTAAAGGCAAATGCTCACACCTATGGTATCAACCACTTGATATTTGATCAATATGATATTCATATTCATTTTCCAGCAGGTGCTGTCCCAAAAGATGGCCCAAGTGCTGGTATTACCATTTTAACTGCATTGGCTTCAATCATAACTCAACGTAAAGTTAAAAATCGTCTAGCTATGACTGGAGAAATTACTTTAAGAGGAAAAGTATTGCCCGTTGGAGGAATTAAGGAAAAAATCCTTGCAGCTAAACGTGCTGGAATAAAAGAAATCATTATGTCTAAGGCAAATCGTAAAGATATTGAAGACATTAACCCATCATACATCTCCAACCTTAAATTTCATTTTGTAGATCAAATGAGTGAAGTTTTAGATCATGCACTAACCAAACAAAAGGTCAAAAATGCAAAAACATGGGAGGTTGTGATTCCCAAGGAAAATTCCTAAAAATTAATAATTAGGTAAATCAAATTTTCTTAATTGTGAAAGAAAGACCTTAAAATCTTTTGGATAATCAGCTTGTATTTCCAAAACAGTTCCGTCAATGTCCATAAGAGTCAATGAATACGCATGCAATGCAAATCGATTGATCATAGGTCGTTCTTCTGAATCCTTTCTAAGGTTGAACTTTTTCTTAAAATTGGACAAGAAGGGCATTTTACCTCCATAAATTTCATCCGCAGCTATAGGTGCATTTTGAGAGGCTAAATGAATTCTAATTTGATGTTGTCTACCCGATTCTGGACTACATGAAATCAGCGTATAATGCGTAAAATTTTCAAGGGTATTAAAGGTTGTTTTACTGGGTTTCCCTTTCTGCTTATTAATGGCACTCCTCCCACTTCTGGTGGTTACTAGAGGGAGATCTACTGTAAAATCATCGTAAGTATGGATTCCATGAGATATAGCGTGATACGTTTTTTTGATTATTCTTTTTTCAAACGCTTTTGCTGCATGAGAGTATGCATTGGAATTTTTAGACAACAGCAATACACCACTGGTCTCTTTGTCCAATCGATGACAAAGTTGCAATTGGTCATCATATTTTTTAGCTTGTTCGAAAACGGAATTAGCTAAACCAATTCGTTCATGAAGACTGCTTACACCAGGAGGTTTATTAATTGCCAAGTAATTGGAGTTTTCAAATACGATTTGTTCCTTGAATTTAAATCTTTTCACGACTTAAGTATGGATATACAATCTTCTACACCTTGTTTTGTTTGATCTCCAGAAGAAAGATTTTTCATGGTTAAAACTGCTGACTCCATTTCATCCTGTCCAATGACAATAGCATGTGAAAATTCTTTATTGTTAGCAAAATCCAATTGTTTGTTAATCCGTTTTTTATCTGGATAAACCAATGTCGATATTCCCGCTTTTCTGAGTTGTTGAGCAACTCCAATACCATATCGTTGTGATTCGTGGTCAAAATGACAAATCAAAACAGATTGATTAGCTGATTTGTCACTTGGCCATAAATTTTGAGTCTCTAATATTTCATACAATCGGTCTACACCAAAGCTAATACCAACCCCTGATACATCTTTTAAACCAAAGATATCGGTTAGGTTATCATATCTGCCACCACCCGATACACTTCCTATACCGCTATCTGGGATAATCGCCTCAAAAATACATCCGGTATAATAATCCAACCCACGAGCAAGACTTAGATCAAGTTCTAATTTTATGGTTAATGGTGAATCACCCAAAAATCCTACAAGTTTTCTTAAATCCTCAATAGCATCCATTGCCAGCGTATTTGAGTTAAAAGAAAAAGCGAGCTGATCCAGCATGTCTGCATTCAAATCAGAAACAGTAATCAATTCAAAAAGCTGAAAGCATTTAGCTTTTTCAACTCCTGCATCCATTAGCTCTTTAATCACTCCATCTTTTCCAACCTTATCCAATTTATCTAAAGTGGACGTAAATCTGGCAACTGGGAAATCAAGTGAAAGTTCATCAACCATCGCCTCTAAAAATTTTCGATGATTGAGTTTAATTACTGCATTAGATAGTCCAAGCTTTGTAAACACCTCATCATAAATATGTATTAAGTCTGCCTCATGTATCAAAGAAGAGCTGCCTATACAATCCGCATCACATTGTGTAAATTCTCTATACCTTCCTTTTTGAGGACGGTCTGCCCGCCAAACTGGTTGTATCTGATATCTTCTAAAAGGAAACGAAATTTCATTCCTATGTTGCACAACAAATCGAGCAAATGGGACAGTCAGATCATACCTCAAACCAAGTTTGGATTCACCAGGAATCCATCTTTCAGGAAATAACTCATTGATTTTTTGTGCCTTTTCTTCGTCAATTTCATGAACAATCTCTCGATTACTCCTAATTTTATACAATAGTTTATCTCCTTCATCTCCATATTTACCCGTGAGCATACTTAGGTTTTCGATAGCAGGAGTTTCCAGCGGCTCGAAGGCGTATTTTTTGAATACTCCTTTAATCGTATCCAAAATAATGTTACGTTTTCGCATAACTTCTGGTCCAAAATCTCGGGTACCTTGTGGATTGGAAGGTTTTTGCATTGCAACAAAGGTAAGTTACTGGTTTTTAAAATTGTTATTTAACAACCTATAGTTGTACTTCTGAATATACATCTTCAATTTTTGCAACATCATTTCGACCGCCTCAGGCATTTGAACAGACATATCAATTAAATGAGTTGGGTCTGATTTATAATTAAATAATCGAACGTGCTGATCACCATTCCATTCAATAGTTAGTGAATCTGTAGTGTAGGTGTAAATGTTACCATCAAAATGGGCTATTCCATGAGAAGACGAATCACCGAGCAAACTAGTCCCAAAGGCGAAATGATTTCCTGTAGATGCTAGATGTTTAATCGTCGTAAAAATATCAATATGTTGAACAACCCTTGGCTCATCACGACGATCAACCCATTTTGGAGCATAGATAAATAGAGGCACTGCATACTTGCCTCGATATGATTGATAAGCTCTCGATTCATTGATGGAGGAATGATCTGCTGTGATAATAAAAATCGTGTTTTTATACCAATTCTCCGATTGGATAGAATCAAAAAATTTTCTTAAAGCATGGTCAGTGTAACCAATCGATTGATGAATATCACTAGTCCCCTTTGGAAGGTAGACATACTTCTCAGGAATTCGATATGGATGATGACTACTTAATGTAAATATTCCTGAAAACCATGGTTGGTTTTGAGAAGATAATTTAGAGCCACAATAGGCTAAAAACGGTTCATCATAGATACCCCAAGTCCCATCGAAATCTGCGATATCGGGATAATCTTGCTTTGCATAGTAATTATCTATTCCTTGAGATTGCAAATAGGGTTTAAATCCCATTGATAATTCATCTGCACCATGAAAAAATGAAGTCGTGTAACCTACTTTTTTCAACGCTTTAGGAATTGTATTAATATCAGATTGTGTATAGAGTGAGCCAATGAACGGTTGTTTACTTAAACAAGGTATGCCTGCTATGCAAGAAGCTACTGCATCAATAGACCGAAGACCATTTGCATAAGCATTCGTAAAGTTGAGCGATTGACTCATCAAACTATCTAAAAAAGGAGTATAACTTGGTCTATTACTTTTATTTAGTCGGGTATATTCTTGTCCAAAACTCTCAAGCAGAATCAGACAAATATTCGGGTTTTGAACAGGTAACTCTCCATACGTTTTGGCATCTTCTGACAACTTCTCTCTCAATATGTCATCTGAAAAGTATGCCTCGTATTGAATATTTTGTTTCCCATAAGATTCCAACAAGAAATAAATTGGTGTAACTGCATGAGTCACTTCATCACTAGTTAATTCTGCATAAGCATCCATTAAATTTAAAGGTTTAAGTGCTACACCTCCACGAGCAAAAAAGCCAATTAGAAAAAATGTAAAAAAGCTTAATACTAGTCCACTTTTTCGACTGATATCTAAACGTAAATTCTGGAAGATTTTATTTACTAGAAATGTAACAACAATTACTAGTATTATAAAGTACCAATTTTCTATGATGTATCCCCATATAATAACTGGACTCTGACCAGAAACAAGCTGAAATAGTTCTGGCCCAACAATAACCTTACTTACAGGTAAATACAATACTGCTATTAAGTTAAAAACAAGAGCGAATAAAAACAGTGTACTAAATACAAACTGAGTAAAGTAACGCCACCCTATTTTTTGAAGAAACAACCCTATACCCAAACAGATAAATAATGGAGCATACCAAATAGTAAGTGTTTTCAAGTCAAATCTAACCAGACAAATCACATAGCTCGCTAAATCATTTATGACTAGATCATCATTCGTAAGAAATAGCCAAATACGACTTATCCAAAAAGGAAGAACTAAGCAAAAAAGAAAAGATATAGTCTTAACAATATTTTTTATCCTAAAATCCACTTGAATAGATTGCAAATTATACTAAATTTGCAGTCCTTTAAAAGTAAAAATTGAATTTAGTTGAATTGTATACTGAATTTAAATTTACATAACCATAGCGATTTTAAATAAAATGAAAAGCGAAATACACCCAGATAACTATCGATTAGTTGTTTTTAAGGACATGTCTAACGGATATCAGTTTCTAACTAAATCTTGTGTTGAGACTAAAGAAACAATAACATACGAAGACGGAAACGAGTATCCAGTATACAAACTAGAGATTTCTAGTGCTTCTCACCCATTTTACACTGGCAAGACCAATTTCGTGGATACAGCTGGTAGAATTGATAAATTTAACAAGCGTTACGCCAAAAAGAAATAGGCATAACACCAACAATATCAACAAGGCTTTCTATATTTGGAGAGCCTTTTTTTATGAATATCATATTATTTGACGACCATCGGAGAGTAGATTTACTTCCTTTAGCTTTCACAAGACCATGTGCAGAGTTAAGGGTTGGTATACTAACCATATCGGAAAAATGGGCTAAACACTTACCTGGTAATACTTCTCACCTAACTCAAGATTACCTGAGCGAAAAGTATGCTCTAAACCACGAGAATGAGAACTTATACATCAATGGTAGAGCATTACCAGATGATGACTTAATATCACAAATAAATTCGCTTTCAAATAATGAAACTTTGATAAATGATGAAATCATCATTGCTTTAAAAACCAAAATTCATTTGACCAGTTATGAGGAATTAATTCAATATTCATTGGCAAAATCCCATAAAGAGATATCATGTTCCTTAATAAATCATACACACGATATATTCTCTAAAAATGGAAGTGAAATCAAAGCAGATTTTGAAATCTTAACTAAAAATCGTGATAGTCATCAACTATCAGCTACTAATACACATATTGGTAAAAATATTTTTATTGAAGAGGGAGTACGAGCAGAGGCAGTTGTATTTAATACAGAAAACGGACCCATTTATCTAGGAAAGAATAGTACAGTCATGGAGGGTAGCCTTATTAGAGGCCCCTTTGCACTTGGTGAAAATGCTACAATTAAAATGGGTGCCAAAATTTATGGCGATACCACGGTTGGACCGCAATGTAAAGTTGGAGGAGAAGTAAGTAATTCTATATTTTATAAAAATAGCAACAAAGGGCATGACGGTTTTCTGGGTAATTCTGTCATTGGTGAGTGGTGTAATCTTGGAGCAGACACCAATAGTTCTAATCTAAAAAACAACTATGCAAATGTTAAATTATGGGACTATTCAAAACAACGATTCTTAGATACCGGGCTCCAATTTTGCGGTTTGATTATGGGCGATCACAGTAAGTGTGGTATAAATACCATGTTCAATACTGGAACTGTAGTAGGTGTATCAGCGAATATTTTTGGTGGGAATTTCCCAAGAAATTTTATTCCATCATTCACTTGGGGCGGTTCATCTGGCTTTGCGACCTATCAAACCAATAAGGCTTTTCAAACTGCCAAGAAAGTAATGGAAAGACGAAATGAAGAACTCACAGAACAAGAACAAAAAATATTATTATCCATTTTTGAAAATACATCAGAGTATCGATTCTGGGAAAAAAACTAACATAAAATGAGACAAAAAATCGTAGCAGGAAACTGGAAGATGAACCTTGATATCAATGAAGGGAAAGCGTTATTATCTGAAATTTTAGATTCTAATATTAATCAAGATACATTAACCATTATAGCACCACCTGCTGTTCATCTAAACAGCTTTAACCAGATGCTATCACATACCACCATAGCTCTAGCAGCCCAAAACTGTCACCAGCAAGATTCAGGTGCATACACAGGAGAATTATCTGCTGGTATACTCAAAAGTGTTGGAGTAGAGTATGTCATTTTAGGACATAGTGAACGAAGAGAATATTTTATGGAAGACAGTTTATCTTTATCCTTCAAGGTAAACAACGTCATTAAACATGGTTTAAGACCCATTTATTGTTGCGGAGAAACACTAACTCAACGCCAAGAGGGAGAACATTTTAGAACCATAAGCAACCAAATTGAGCACGGATTATTCCATTTAAACGAAATGGAGCTACTAAATTGCATTATTGCATATGAACCCGTATGGGCTATTGGAACAGGCGAAACTGCATCACCTCAACAAGCTCAAGAAGTACATAGCTTTATTCGAAAGACCATAGCCAAACATTATGGTGATATGGTAGCTGACAACATTTCCATTTTATATGGAGGTAGTGTAAAGCCTGCAAACGCAAAAGAATTATTTACCTGCCCTGATATTGATGGTGGGTTAATTGGAGGAGCTGCACTAAGTGCAGAAAGCTTTGCTGCGATTGGTAACAGCTTCTAAAATAAATAACCTATTCCTATAGCTATTTGATCAATCGGTCTAAAACTAATTCGTTCATCAATATTTTCACCAGGTGCTGAGTACTGCTGAAAATTTAAATTAAAGTTAGATCTTGATTCAACGGACAAACGGATATTTTTGATCGGATCATAATATAATCCGACTAATGGCTTTAATCCAACGTTCCAGTAGTATCCATAGTATGTCTCATAGGGCTTTTGATTCAATGTAGAATTCCAATACCCATCAACTCCAGCATAGAGCTTAATCAAATCAAAACCATCCAGTTTTAATTGTTTTTGAAAACCCAAAGACAGATTATACATCACTGTCCCACTTTCAGAAGCAAGAGTATCACTTCTAATTTCCTTATCCGTATCTATAAATAAGGAAAGACCTCCCCTAAGCACTATTGAATTATTGATTGCACGTTTGTACATCAATTGGTAACTAGACTGGTCGTCGACTTGAGTTAAATCTAAAATTAGGTCAACTTGATGTTTGTTCTGTCCAGACACGAATAATCCTGTAAATAATAGAACTAGGGTTAATATTTTTTTCATGATATAAACACAATGATACAAAATAAAAAAGGCTCCGAAAAAATCGGAGCCTTAAAATATTCAATTTCGTTTAAATTAATTACCTGACTGAGAGAAATCAATTCGCTTAGAGGCATAATCAACATCTGTATCAGCAGCATAATCAGTTGTAATTCTACTTCTTTCGATACCATAGTTAGCTTCTAAATGATCGATGATTGAATTAGCTCTTTTCCATGCTAGTCTCTCACCACTTTTACTTCTAGTGTATCCTGTAGCTGTAACACTTAATGTAGGACACATTCTCATCTTTTCGGCAAGCGTATATAATGCTCCGTAAGAAGATGAGGAAATTCTTGAACTTCCATTATCAAACATGATAGTTGGAAGTGTTACGTTGTCACAATTGTAAGCTGAATACTCTTTGATTTCAAATGCTTTTCCTTTAGAATCAACCATTGCACCAGCTGGGCTGTTAGGCTGAGCATCCAATGCATTAGGAATACCGTCTCCATCATCATCTTTAGCTACACCTTCCGCATCAACATCAGTAACCAAAGAGAATATTTCTTTGTCATTATTGTCTGGCACACCGTCTCCGTCTGTATCAACAGCAGTACCGTCACCATATGTTTTTACTCCCTCTGGAGTTTCATTATCTTTATCGAAATAATCACCTACACCGTCACCATCTTTGTCAGCCATTAAGCTTTTAAGACTTTTAGTTATTGAATCAATATCGTTGTAGATTGATTCAACTGGATTAATCCAATCAAGGTGCGAAGTTTGTGATTTATCGGTACCTATTTTATATGATACTGTAAGACCAGTGTTAGTAAAATAATCAGATGATTTATTGGCATTTGCATTATAGTTAAAAGCATCAATATCATCTGATGATGTGAAGTTGAATTGAGTATTTAAACCAATATCAAAATTTTCGTTTAAGTTATATTTTATTCCTAATCCAACAGGCACAAAAATTACTGACTCATCAAAACTTGAATTTAAATTTGGGTCATCATATTTACCTGATGCATCATTAGACATTGAACCCAAACCAACAGTTGCAAAATATTGTAAGTTTCTTGTAGGTCTCAAAAACGATACATTACCAAGAGTAAAAATAGCTGATAAATCAATTGCGGAAAAACTATTTTCAAAACTAAAGTCATTATAATCATCTGAAGCAGATATGTCAGATCTATCTCCAACCAAAGAACCCGTGTTAAACGATGCTCTTAAACCAATAGTATGTGAAACTGAATATTTGACATTTAGACCAAAAGAAGATCCTGAATTCTCAGTAGGAGCATCAGTGTAAGAGTTTGTTAAACCAAAATTTAAACCAACTGACAAATTTTTAGCGGGTTTAATTTTAGAAAAGTAATCGCTTTGTGCTTGAGAACTAGTGTATCCAAGTATAGCAACTATTAATAATAATGACTTAAATGATTTCATGATTTGTGTTATCGTATTCATTTGTTGAATTGAATAAATATTTTAATTAGTACAAAAGTATATTTTTTTAAATAAACAACAAGTTACTAGTAGAATATGATCCACACTTTGTGGTTTGATTCAATACCAAAATGCTGTTGAATAGCAATTGAGTTGATAAACAA
Organism: Bacteroidota bacterium; assembly: GCA_024645005.1. GTDB lineage: Bacteria > Bacteroidota > Bacteroidia > NS11-12g > UBA9320 > UBA9320. Next base: position 42 of record JAHEGS010000003.1, on the reverse strand, counting down.
TAACTTTGAATGTGTCCCAATATGTTCTGTTCTCTCTTGTAT
>JAHEGS010000002.1 GCA_024645005.1 Bacteroidota bacterium | reverse complement strand
CCGTTGGTAATAGTCTTTACTTGAATAGGACAGACAATAACAACATTGGAACAAATAACGCCTTTGGTGGTATTCAGAGTGACGCTTTTGCCTATGACCCAATTACTCCTGTTTATGATGAAGATGCTCAATTTGGGTTTGCTCAATCTCCATGGGTTCAAAAAGAGTATATAAATCCTATGAGTCGTGAGTATTTGATCAATGGAGATGGTAAAAGTGACCAAATTCTTGGAAACATATACTTACAGGTAAAACCAATTGAAGGATTAACAATCAAAACCGATCTTGGTATCGATGCAAATTGGTGGGATTTCAGGTCATTTACTCCTGCATATAATTTACACCCAACCGCTCAAAACCTAACTAATGATGTTGCTCAAGGATCTGGAAATTTCCAAGGAATACAATGGGAAAACACCATTAATTACAACAAAACCTTCAATGAGAAACACAACTTCGATGTATTATTAGGTACTACATACAGAAATAATCAATTCAGACAAGTTGGTGGATCAACATCAAATATTCCTGCTGATGCTGCATTTAACCCTAATTTCCAGTATCTTGATGCTGGTCAAGATACATTAGATTTAACTTATGGATCAGCTAGTGTAGATTATTATCTTATTAGTACTTTCGGAAGGTTGATTTACAACTTTGACGAGAAATACTTGTTTACGGGTACCATTCGTAGAGACGGTTCTTCAAATTTCGGAGAAAACAATCGTTTTGGTATTTTCCCATCTGCATCATTAGGATGGGTTATTGATAAGGAAGACTTTTTTGATTCTGACCACATTGATTTCTTAAAAGTTAGAGCTTCATGGGGAGTTAACGGTTCAGATCGAATTTCTCCTCTTAGCTACGTAACGAGAGTTCAAAATGCTTTTACATATTCATTTGGAAGTGCTAACCAAATATTAAATACAGGTACAGCTCTCGCTGGCCCACCTAACCCAAATGTTAAATGGGAAGAAAGTGAGCAAATTGACTTTGGAGTTGAAATGACCATGTTTAATAACAGATTATCTGTAGAACTTGATTGGTATCAAAAAACAACTAAAGACCTGTTAATGGAACAAAATATCCCAGGTTATATAGGAGCAACTAATAATCCAATATCAAACCTAGGAGAGATTAGAAACCGAGGAATTGAAGCATCAATTGGTTACCAAACCCGATTCCGTGCAATTAAAATCAATACCAACCTTAACTATACTCACTTCAAAAATGAAGTTACTAAAGTTGCCGGAGATGCTGGTTACTTAAATGGATGGTCTTGGCCTGTTCGAAATACGCCTATTACAAGAATGTCTGAAGGATATGCTGTAGGACATTTCATTGGATACCAGACAGATGGTATTTTCCAAACTGAAGAAGAAATTGACAATCATGTCAATTCAGAGGGTGATTTATTACAACCTAAAGCTAAACCAGGTGATATCAAATTTGTAGATACTAATGGTGATGGCGAAATCAATTCTGATGATCTTGGAGATATTGGAAACCCATGGCCGAAACACATCATTGGTTTAAGTCTGAATTTGGAGTATAAAGGGTTTTATTTAAATACGATACTTAACACACAAATCGGACACCAAATCTATAGAACATATGAACGTTCAGATATCACTTTTGGCAACTACCAAACATTCTGGTTAGATCGATGGACTGAAGACAATCCATCTCAAGATATGCCAAGATTGAGTTCTACCGATTTAAATAATAACCAACGTCCTTCTGATTTTTATGTTGAAGATGGAACCTTCTTAAGATTAAGAAACTTACAAATAGGTTGGAACGTTCCTAAAGATTGGTTAGCAAAAGCTAAAATTCAGAACCTTAAAGTATACATGACAGGAACTAACTTACTTACATTAACAAACTATAGAGGGTTTGATCCAGACATAGGCACAAATGGTTGGATACTTGATACCGGTATAGACAAAGGGTTCTATCCAAATAACATTTCAATTGGAGGAGGACTAAACATCACATTTTAATTAGGAAATAACATGAATAAATCACTAAAATATATATTAACAATTAGTGCTTGCACATTGCTATTCTTTTCGTGCAAGAAAGAAACACTTGAGGTAGAACCCGTAAATGAGTTCCTATCAAATAATTACTATCAAACTGAAAATCAAATTGGATCTGCTCTTATTGGGGCCTATGATCCAATTGGATGGTCTATGGCATTTGGACAATGGATATCACCAACAATGTATGGAGAAATTCGCTCAGATAATGCTAATGCTGGTGGAGATGCCACCAATAATGACCAACCAGGATGGCAAGAATTTGATGACTTTACTCAAACAAACACAAACACAGTAATTCATCCCATGTATAGAAGAAATTATATCGGGATTAGTAGAGTAAATACGTTATTAGAACTGTGTAAAGCTGAATCACCAGCTGTTGATGTTTATAAGGCAGAGGCACGCTTCTTGAGAGCATACTATCACTTTGAATTGTTTAAACATTTTGGACCAGTTCCAGTAGTTACTAAAATGTTACAACCTGGGGATGTTAATTTATCTAGAAGTACTATGTCTGAGCTAATGCAACAAGTAATCGATGATTGCACAGCTGCTGCCGCAACATTACCAGTATCGGCAAAATCAGGCGAAGAAGGAAGAGCAACTAAAGGTGCTGCTTTAGCATTGATGGGTAAGGCTTATCTTTATTGGGCTGATTTAAAAAATGATGATGCCGTTTTATTTGGTAAGGCTGCAGAGGCATTTCAACAATTGGTTGACTTGGGTGTATACGAACTAGAAGATGATATGAGTACGCTTTTCAGATTTAATGTTCGAAATACAAGAGAATCTGTCTTCGAGATTCAACACAATCCTTTATGGTCAAGTGACTGGGGTTGGTTCGAAGGTGTAGATGGAAATGGTATGATCCAATTATGCGGAATAAGAGGATTATGTTCTAAACACCCTAGGTATGAAGGTGGTTGGGGATTCATGATGGTTACTCCTAGCTTATGGAATCACTATCTATCAGATGATACCATAAGAAGAGATGTTGCTATTGCCTCTGATGATGAATTAGCAAAAGAAATAGCTGATTCTGCTATTGATTGCAAAACTATTGTTGACCAAACACAAAGTAACCCTGTTGATTATACTGGATATTGGCAAGAAAAGTATCCTAATTTCAAAGCATATGCAGGAATGAATGTAAACGGTGGGAATGAGCACTTGACTAAGTCTCAAAACACCCATGTTTTCAGATATGCAGATGTATTATTAATGCTTGCAGAGGCACTTCATAGAAGCGGTGGTTCTGATGCGGAGGCAATGGATCACATTAATATTGTTCGTGAAAGAGCTGCTGGACCAGGTGATAATTCAGGAAGTTATAGAGATGCTTCAACTGTAATGGCTGAAGAAGGCTGGAATCTTTTAGATTTAATCTGGTACGAGCGTCGTGCAGAGCTTGCTTGCGAAGGTGATCGTTGGTTCGACCTTGTACGTTCGGGAAGAGCAAATTCCAGTCTATTTGTTGGAGATGGTGACAAAGAAGCTAATTTCTCTGACAATCAGCTTTGGTTACCTATTGCTCTTGAGGAAACACAGTTAGCTCCAAACTTAACTACGTATCCTGATCAATCATTATTTCAATAAACCAAACAATTAAACGGAGCGATTGTACCAAAATATAACCGCAAACTAAAACTGAATAGAGGGATCTTAACAATGTTAAGATCCCTTTTTTTCTCCAATCTTCTATCCTACTGAATAGGAAAATTAGAAAGAAAAATAATTAATAGCTATGCTTAAAGTCTTACCTAAAAGAGTATGCCTGCTAATATGGCTACAACAATATACCAAGGAGATTTAATGTTAGTTCTCATTAATAAAAATGATGTTACTAAAATAATTAAGACAGGTACGATATTTACCAGATTGCTAGTATCAAGATTCGTAAAATAAAAACTCCCTTTTTCAATCCAATTAAAACCAACAGGTAAAAACATAAGATAGGCTGCTGCCATAACCAACCCACATGATGCAGCTATCACTCCTGGAAGGGCTTTAACAACAATTGGGTGAGACTTTATCTGCTTCCAAATAGGATAAACAAAGAAAATCAATAACGCACCGGGTAAGAAAATACCAACGGTACTTGAGAGGCTTCCTAAAAATTGAGACAAAATTCCATTACCTTGCATAGCTATAGCTCCAGTATAACTTGATATTGTAAATACAGGACCCGGAATAGCTTGCACGAGACCTACACCATTTATAAATTGTTCAGAGGTCATGTAAGATGCATGGCTAACATATTGCTCAAGCATCATTGGTATTAAAACATTACCACCACCAAAAACAAGACTTCCAAAGCGGTAACAATTTTCAAAGAGTAGAATAAATCGATTTGAACTAATTTCACCAAGAACACCCGCAGTAATAAAAACTATAAAAAAAGTAATCAAAAACTTCCAGGGTATCTTGACCTCTATTGTTTCGTTCTGAGGTAAATCTCCTCTATATCCTAAATACGATATCATCCCCCCCATCAATAATACAATAGGAAAAATCCATGGAGTATTCATATTTACGATTGTGTCGAGTGGATGTCTTAGTAGTGCAGCTACCACAAAAGCCATTGCTGCCAAAAGATACCCTTGATTACTTGAGATGGATTTTTTAATCATTTTAAATCCAGCAACGGTAACAAAAGCCACAGCAACTGGAGTCACATAACGTAAATAAATTAATGCTTGCTCCTCAAATAAGCCAATAAACACTGCAGATAGAGTAAGTAATAAAAATGCGGGAAACACCCATATCAACAACGTTAGGAACGCCAAAGAAGGTCCTCCGAATTTATATCCGATACTTGTTAATGTTTGAGTAGAGGATGGTCCTGGTAACATTTGAGCTAACGAATACAATTCAAGTAGCTCATCTGTAGTCAAATATTTTTTCTCTTCCACTAATCTTTTTTGATAGAGTGCTAAGTGCATTGCAGGCCCACCATAAGCTGTTATAGCAATAAAAAAAACATCTTTTAGAAAGATATATGCTTTTATTTTTTTTACCGTATTTGTGGCTTTATTTGCCATGATGTTCAAAGTTAAAAGCTATTTATATAATTCCAAAGCATTGATAATTCTATCTTTCATAGGTTTATTAACACTAAGCTACTGTTCGTCCTTCAATAATCAAAAACTAGAGATTATCAACGAACTCAAAGATACACTGATATCGAATCAAGAAAATCTAGCCATTGACATAGCACTTTTCAAATACAGAATTGAAGAAATTGAACAAACACTTCGCAACTATCACAATGACTATAAAGATACTATCAATCAAGATTTAGGACTAAAATTAAGCAGATATAAGGTCTTGAAAAAGATATACAATAAGCAAGTAAACGAATACGACTTTTGCACACAAGAACAAAAAGAATTAATCCAACAATTAGAAAACCTCTACATTGATGTAAAAGCAAATCGTTTAAATAAAGATGCATTTAAAGGCTTCTTCGCAAAAGAAAAAATTGATACCTATAATCTAATTGAAAGATCAAAAGGGATCAAAAAATCGCTCTATGAAATAGAACCAGAGTATATTAAGTTACAAAAAGAATTAACGTTTGGTCGTGAGGGTTAAGCTTCTCCCGTTGGACCAAAATTCATAGGAGGAAATTGAGGAGCACTATCTTGCATTTTGATGGTTCCAAAACTCGCTTCAAATTTGTTGATATTGTCATTCAATGCAGCTCTCAAACGCTTTGCATGTTGTGGACTTAATACAATTCTACTTTTTACTTTGGCTTTTGGCACCCCAGGTAACATTCGAATAAAATCAACTACAAATTCAGAATTAGAATGAGATATGATTGCTAAGTTGCTATATATCCCGTCAGCTACTTCCTCTGTTAACTCAATATCAATCTTATTTCCTTTGTTTTGATCTGTCATAGTTCAAATCAACATATTTTTTTTGATTAAACTCATCATTTTAAACAAAATGAGCATAAAAAAAGGAGCAATTGTAATAATTGCTCCTTTATCGAATTTATTAATATGTAATTATTCAGCTGCTTCTATTGTTTCTTCTTTAGAAACATCCTCTTTAGCCGCTTTTAACATATCATATTCTTCCTGAGAACCAACAACTAAATCTTCATAAGATCTAAGTCCTGTCCCTGCTGGAATAAGATGCCCAACAATTACATTTTCTTTGAGACCTAGCATTTCATCAACTTTACCTGCAATAGCAGCTTCGTTGAGGACCTTAGTTGTTTCTTGGAATGAAGCAGCAGACATGAAACTGTATGTACCAAGCGATGCTTTAGTAATACCTTGCAATAAAGGACCAGATGTAGCTGTTAATGCTTCTCTTACCTCAATTACCTTCATATCTTTTCGCTTAAGTGATGAATTCAAATCTCTCAACTTACGAAGTGTCAAGATCTCACCTGCTTTTACTTCATTTGAATCTCCTGGATCAGTCACAACACGCTTATCGTAAAGCATATCATTCTGTTCTTTAAACTTAATCTTATCTACAGCAGATCCTTCAAGGAACATCGTATCTCCAGACTCAATAACAGCAACTTTCTGCATCATTTGTTTGATGATTACTTCAATATGCTTGTCGTTGATCTTAACCCCTTGTAGACGATAGACTTCTTGGATACCGTTAACAATGTAATTTTGAACTGCAGAAATCCCCTCAATAGATAAAATATCTTGAGGCGTAATTGATCCATCAGAAAGTGGTGTACCTGCTCTAACAAAGTCACCATCTTGAACCAAGATATGCTTCGATAAAGAAATCAAGTACTTCTTCGAGATACCTTCTTTAGATTGGATAGTTACCTCTCTATTACCTCTCTTGATGCCACCATAGGTTACCACTCCATCAATCTCAGAAACAACAGCTGGATTAGATGGGTTACGAGCTTCAAATAACTCTGTTACACGAGGAAGACCTCCTGTAATATCGCTAGTTTTACCAACAACACGAGGAATTTTAGCTACAATCGTACCACTGGTCACTTTTGCTCCGTTTTCAACAGATAAATGGGCCCCAACTGGAACGTTTAGCTCTTTTAACACCTCCCCTTTCTTACCAATAACATGAATAGCAGGGTTGATTTTCTTATCTCTTGAGTCAGTAATTACTTTCTCTTTATATCCAGTAGCCTCATCCATTTCAACTGTGTATGAAACACCTTCTTTCAGGTCAACAAACTCAACCTTTCCATCTAAGTCAGATAAGATCACAGCATTGTATGGATCCCATGAACAGATTTTGTCACCCTTCTTAAGTTTTTGTTTTTCCTTAACATATAAGAATGATCCATAAGGAACATTGTTTACAATCAATACTTCTTTTGACTTTGGATCAAGTAATTTAACCTCACCTGAACGTCCAACAACGATTCCTACATCTTCTCCACTTGGATCTTTACCAGGTACAGTCTTCACTTCATCAAACTCAACAACAGAGTTATACTTAGCTGTTAGTTGAGAATCTTGAGCAATGTTCGATGCCGTACCACCCACGTGGAATGTTCTGAGCGTTAGCTGTGTACCAGGCTCACCAATGGATTGTGCAGCAATTACACCAACTGCTTCACCCGCTTGAACTGGGCGACCAGTCGCTAAGTTTCTACCATAACATTTGGCACAAACTCCACGTTTAGCCTCACAAGTCATTACTGACCTTATCTCAACAGATTCAATACCTGATTGTTCGATTAATTTAGCTTTATCTTCATTGATTTCCTCACCAGCATTAACCAATATTTCATCAGAATCTGGGTGGTGAATATCTAATAAGGATACCCGTCCAACAATTCGATCAAAAAGACTATCTATAACTTCATCATTTTCTTTGAGTGTTCTTACCTCAAAACCTCTCAATGTACCGCAATCCTCAATGGATACAACAACATCTTGAGCAACATCATGAAGTCTTCTTGTTAGGTAACCAGCATCGGCAGTTTTAAGAGCCGTATCTGCAAGACCTTTACGAGCACCGTGAGTTGAAATAAAGTATTCCAAAATTGATAGTCCTTCTCTAAAGTTAGATAAAATTGGATTCTCAATAATCTCTCCAGTTCCACCAGTACCTAACTTTTTCTGAGGTTTAGCCATTAAGCCCCTCATTCCTCCCAACTGACGAATTTGCTCTTTCGAACCCCTCGCACCTGAATCAAGCATCATGTATATTGGGTTAAATCCTTGATCGTCTGTAGCAATATCATGTAATAATGCATCCGCTACCTTCGAATTAATTCTTGTCCAAATATCAATAACTTGGTTATATCTCTCATTGTTAGTGATAAATCCATTCTCGTAGTTGAATGTAATTTCCTCTACTTCTTTTCTAGCAGATTCTACTAAATCCTCCTTAGCTGAAGGTACCAAAACGTGAGATATGTTAAATGATAAACCACCTCTAAATGCGTAATAGAATCCAAGACCCTTAATCTCATCTAAGAATTTAGCAGTAGCTGCAACACCCACTTCTTTAATCATTTCTCCAATGATATCACGAAGTGACTTTTTGGTAAGTAAAGTATTTATAAATCCAATTTGCTCTGGTACATTCTTATTAAAAATAACTCGACCAACTGAAGTTTCGATTATTTTATTGACAATTTTACCCTCTTCTTTAACACCTGTTTTTACTTTAATGACAGCATTCAAATCTGCTCTACCTTCATTATAAGCAATTTCTACCTCTTCGAAACTGTAAAAAGTAAGACCTTCACCTTTTACTACTTCCGTTTTAGTAGATCTCCTCATCTTAGTCATGTAATACAGACCAAGGACCATATCTTGAGATGGAACAGCAATAGGTGCTCCATTTGCAGGGTTCAAGATATTGTGAGACGCAAGCATTAGAATTTGAGCTTCCAACACTGCAGCGTTTCCAAGAGGAACGTGAACAGCCATTTGATCACCATCAAAATCTGCGTTAAATCCAGTACACACAAGGGGGTGAAGACGAATTGCCTTACCCTCAACTAATTTAGGTTGAAATGCTTGAATACCTAATCTGTGAAGTGTAGGGGCACGATTTAAAAGAATCGGATGACCTTTTAAAATATTTTCCAAAATCTCCCATATTACAGGTTCTTTCTTGTCAACAATTTTCTTAGCTGATTTTACTGTTTTAACAATACCTCGTTCTATTAATTTACGAATTATAAATGGTTTGAACAACTCAGCAGCCATCCCTTTAGGTAAACCACATTCGTGAAGTTTTAAGTTAGGACCAACAACAATTACAGAACGTCCAGAGTAATCAACACGCTTACCTAACAAGTTCTGACGAAAACGACCCTGTTTACCTTTAAGCATATCACTTAAAGATTTTAATGGTCTATTTCCATTTGCCTTAACAGCATTAGCTCTACGCGTATTATCTAATAATGAGTCAACTGCTTCTTGAAGCATTCTTTTCTCATTTCTTAAGATTACCTCTGGAGCTTTAATCTCCATTAATCTCTTAAGACGATTATTCCTAATAATTACTCTTCGATATAAGTCGTTAAGATCTGAAGTTGCAAATCGGCCACCATCCAATGGAACAAGAGGTCTAAGCTCCGGTGGAATTACTGGAAGCATCTTCATTATCATCCATTCAGGTCTATTCTCTCCTGTCTTGGTAGATGCTCTGAATCCTTCAATTACATTAAGTCTCTTGAGAGCCTCATTTTTACGCTGTTGAGATGTTTCATTAGCAGCTTGGTGTCTCAAGCTAAATGATAAATCATCCAGATCTAATCGGGCTAATAAATCCCAAATTGCCTCACCACCCATTTTTGCGATGAATTTATTAGGATCATTGTCATCTAAATACTGGTTTTCTTTCGGTAACGAATCTAGAATATCTAAGTACTCTTCTTCAGTAAGGAAATCAAGATAGTTTACTCCATCTTCCTCTTTAACACCTGATTGAATAACGATATATCTCTCATAATAAACAATCATTTCCAACTTCTTAGATGGAAGACCAATAAGATAACCAATTTTGTTTGGCAATGATTTAAAATACCAGATATGTACAATTGGAACTACGAGTTCAATATGACCCATTCGTTCTCTACGTACTTTTTTCTCGGTAACCTCAACTCCACATCGATCACAAACTATCCCTTTATATCGAATTCGTTTGTATTTTCCACAATGGCACTCATAATCTTTAACAGGTCCAAATATTCTCTCACAGAATAATCCACCCATTTCAGGTTTATAAGATCTATAGTTGATTGTTTCTGGTTTAGTAACCTCACCGAATGAACGTTGTAAAACTACTTCTGGAGAAGATAAACCAATTCTAAGTTTCTTAAAATTAGACTTTATTTTTATATCTTTTTTATTTGACATTATTTTCTAATCTGAATGTTATTAATCAAAAGTTAACTCAATACCCAAACCTCTCAACTCATGTAATAATACATTGAATGATTCTGGAAGTCCTGGCTCGACCATATTCTCGCCTTTAACTATAGCCTCGTATGCTTTAGCTCTACCGATAATATCATCTGATTTAACTGTAAGTATTTCTCTAAGGATATTAGCTGCACCAAATGCTTCTAGTGCCCATACCTCCATCTCACCAAAACGCTGACCACCAAACTGGGCTTTACCACCTAAAGGTTGTTGAGTAATTAATGAGTATGGACCAATAGACCTTGAGTGCATTTTGTCATCTACCATGTGACCTAGTTTGAGCATATACATAATCCCAACAGTTGTTCTTTGGTGGAACTTTTCACCTGTTAGACCATTATATAACTGAGCCGAACCAAATTGTGGTAATCCTGCTTTCTCAATTTGCTCGTCTATCTCAGCTTCTGATGCACCATCAAAAATAGGTGTACCAAAATTCAAACCTAATTCACTACCAGCCCAACCGAGAACCGTTTCATAAATCTGGCCAAGGTTCATTCGAGAAGGTACACCTAATGGATTTAATACAATCTCAACCGGTGTTCCGTCTTCAAGGTATGGCATGTCCTCTTCTGGGACAATTTTAGCAACAATACCCTTGTTACCATGACGCCCTGCCATTTTATCGCCAACTTTAAGCTTACGCTTTTTAGCTACATAAACTTTAGCAAGTTTCAAAATACCTGTTGGTAATTCATCCCCAACACTAATGGTAAATTGCTCTCTTTTATATGCAGTAGAAATATCCGTGTATTTCGATTTGTAGTTGGTTAAGATTTTACCTATTAACTGATTCTTTTCAGCATCAGTTGTCCAATTATTGTAGGAAACCGTTGAGAAATCTATTGAAGCTAAATTCTTCAGAGTGAACTTAGTTCCTTTAGGAATTACATCTTCGTAATAGACATTCTGAACTCCAGATGAAGTCTTACCAGAGACAACCTTGTAGAGTTTTTCTAACAAAGTAGCTCTTAGTTTATCAAGCTCATCCAGATGCTCATTCTCAAGTTTGGTAAGTTTAGTCTTATCATCAGCCTTGTTAGCTCTGTCTTTTTTACGTCTAACAAACAGTTGTTTTGCAACAACAACACCCTCTTTTGATGGAGTTGCCTTAAGTGATGCATCTTTAACATCTCCAGCCTTGTCTCCAAAAATTGCTCTTAGCAGTTTTTCTTCTGGTGATGGTTCTGACTCACCTTTAGGTGTGATCTTACCAATTAATATATCTCCTTCTTTAATTCGAGCACCAACTCGGATTAGACCATTCTCGTCCAAATTCTTAGTTGCCTCTTCACTTACATTAGGTATATCGTTAGTTAATTCCTCGATACCTCTCTTCGTATCTCGAACTTCAACATCGTGTTCAGTAACATGAATCGAAGTAAAGTAGTCATCTTTTACTACTTTTTCAGAAATCACAATCGCATCCTCAAAGTTGTATCCTTGCCATGGCATAAATGCAACTTTTAAGTTTCTACCCAGAGCAAGCTCACCTCCTTGAGTACCATAACCTTCACTGAGAACCTGACCTTCAACAACCTTATCTCCACGCTCTACGATTGGTCTTAGATTAACCACCATATTCTGATTTGTTCTTCTGAACTTAGTAAGGTAGTATGTTTTGGTGTCACCAATGAAGCTTGCAAGCATATTATCATCCGTTAAATCATACTTAATTCTGATTTCATCAGCATCAACATATTCAACAACACCTACGCCTTCAGCAACTAGTTGGGTTCTAGAATCTTTAGCCACTTGAGCTTCAAGACCTGTACCTACAATAGGAGCTTCAGGATTCATAATTGGAACAGCCTGACGTTGCATGTTTGATCCCATCAGAGCACGGTTAGCATCATCGTGTTCAAGAAATGGAATTAATGATGCAGCGATAGAAACAATTTGATTAGGAGCAACGTCCATATAATCAATTTTACTCTTATCTTCAATCGGGAAATCCCCTTCAAAACGAGCTTTTACCAAATCATTTTGCAACACTCCTTTTTTGTCAAAAGGTGAATTTGCTTGTGCAATGATATGTTCGTCTTCTTCTTCAGCACTTAGATAAACAACATCTTCTTCAATCTTAACTCTACCTTTCTCAACCTTTCTGTATGGTGTTTCAATAAAACCAAGATTGTTAATCTTAGCATGAACACAAAGTGATGAAATAAGACCAATATTTGGACCCTCAGGTGTTTCAATCGTACATAAACGACCATAGTGGGTATAGTGAACATCCCTTACCTCAAAACCTGCTCTTTCTCTTGAAAGACCACCAGGACCCAAGGCAGACATTCTTCTTTTGTGAGTCACCTCAGCCAAAGGATTCGTTTGATCCATAAACTGAGATAATTGGTTTGTTCCAAAGAATGAGTTAATTACTGAGGATAGTGTTCTTGCATTTACTAAATCAGTTGGAGTAAATACCTCGTTGTCACGAATATTCATTCGTTCACGAATAGTTCTTGCCATTCTTGCAAGTCCTACACCAAATTGATTATATAACTGCTCTCCAACGGTTCTAACTCTTCTGTTACTTAAGTGATCGATATCATCCACATCTGTTCTTGAATTAACAAGTTCAATAAGATATTGAATAATAGAAATGATATCTTGGTTAGTTAATACACGATTATTACTGTCAATGTCTAACTCTAATTTTTTGTTAATCCGATATCTCCCTACTTCTCCTAAATCATATCTTTTGTCAGAGAAGAATAATCTTTCAATGATTCCACGAGCTGTTTCTTCATCAGGCGGATCGGTATTTCTTAATTGACGATAGATGTGTTCAACAGCTTCTTTTCCGGAGTTCGAAGTATCTTTTTGTAGCGTATTGAGAATAATTTGAAAATCATTTTTATCATCATTCTCTTTACTCAAGATAATAGTTTTTACACCTGACTCAAGTATTTCAGCAAGATGTTCTTCTTCCAGTACAGTATCCCTTTCTATTACAACTTCGTTACGTTCAATAGAAACTACTTCTCCTGTATCTTCATCTACGAAATCCTCGATCCAAGAACGAAGAACTCTTGCAGCTAATCTTCTACCTAAAACTTTCTTGAGACCAGTTTTGGTAACTTTTACATCCTCGGCAAGTCCAAATAAATCAAGAATATCTTTATCGGTTTCGTATCCAATTGCTCTTAATAATGTGGTAACTGGGAATTTCTTTTTTCGATCAATGTATGCATACATGACGTTATTTACGTCAGTTGCAAACTCAATCCAACTTCCTTTAAATGGAATAATTCTCGCAGAATATAATTTAGTTCCGTTGGTGTGGTAAGATTGACCAAAAAATACACCTGGCGAACGATGAAGTTGAGAAACAATTACACGCTCAGCACCATTGATTATAAAAGAACCTGTTGGTGACATGTATGGGAGTGTACCCAAATAGACATCTTGAACTACGGTTTCAAAATCTTCGTGTTCGACATCATTACAGCTAAGTTTTAGTTTAGCCTTGAGAGGAACTGCGTATGTAAGACCACGCTCGATGCACTCTTGTATGGTGTATCTAGGCGGATCAACAAAGTAGTCTAAAAATTCAAGTACGAATATGTTGCGTGTATCAGTGATTGGAAAGTTTTCACTAAAAACTTTGAACAATCCCTCAAATTTTCTGTCTTCCGAAGATGTCTGCAATTGGAAAAACTCCTGAAAGGATTTCAACTGAACATCCAAGAAATCTGGGTAATCGATTACCTTAGCAATCTTCCCAAAATTTATTCTTTCGTTATATTTTGATGACAAGGTGTTGTAATTTTTTGGTGTTAATGGAATAGAAAATTATAAAAACGCCAAAAGACCCACTGAAAACAGGGGTCTTTCGAACGCATTGTTTTTAAAAATTATTTAAGCTCAACTTCAGCTCCTGCTTCTTCTAAGGCTGTTTTAAGTGCATCTGCTTCGTCTTTAGAAACATTCTCTTTAATTTCCTTTGGAGCTGAGTCTACTAATTCTTTTGCTTCTTTAAGTCCAAGACCTGTTAAAGTTTTTACAGCTTTAACTACGTTTAACTTAGAAGCTCCTGCAGATTTAAGCAATACAGTGAATTCTGTTTTTTCTTCACCGCCTCCTGCTTCGCCACCTGCTGCTGGTCCTGCTGCAACTGCTACTGCCGCTGCTGCTGGCTCAATACCATACTCGTCTTTAAGTACAGTTGCTAATTCGTTTACATCTTTCACTGAAAGATTAACCAATTCTTCTGCTAATTTTTTAATGTCAGCCATTGTTGTTTTTGTTTTGTTGTTTTTTTAATAATTAATTTTTTCGTTCAGATAATGCTTTCACTAAGCCTGCAATTGTATTTCCTCCAGATTGAAGTGAAGAAATAACATTGTTTGCAGGTGAGCGTAACAATCCGATAATTTCTCCGACAAGTTCCTCTCTCGTTTTAAGATCAATTAATGTACCTAATTGATCGTCACCGATAAAGATATCCGAGTCGATGTAAGCCCCTTTTAGTAACGGTCTATCACTATTTTTACGGAACTCTTTAATAGCGATAGCAGGTGCTTTTGGGTTGGAAGCAAATAAGAGTGCAGTTGTACCTACCAATGTGTCTTTTAGGTCACCCCATTCCGTTTCACTACGCTCAAGAGCTTTGTGAACAAATGTGTTTTTGATGACCTGCATTTTGACGCCATTTTTATGTAACAACTTCCGTAAGTCGTTATTCGAATTTGCAGACAAATTAGAACTATCAGTTACATATACATACTGATATTCTTTAAGATTTACTGCTAACTCATCTATAATATTATTTTTTTCGTTTTTATTCATTACTGTACTTTCTAGATGGTTAAACAATTAATGTTTTTGTATCTACCTTCACCCCAGGGCTCATGGTACTTGATACAGTTACACTCTGAAAATAAGTTCCTTTCGCTGAACTAGGCTTTAATCGATTTAGGGTATCGATAAGTTCTTTGGCATTGTCATAAATCTTGTCAGCGTCAAAAGATGCTTTACCAATAGAAGTATGAATAATCCCTGTTTTATCAACCTTGAAATCAATTTTACCTGCTTTGATTTCTGTAACTGCTTTACCAATATCCATGGTAACCGTTCCACTTTTTGGGTTAGGCATTAAATTTCTAGGTCCTAAAACTCGACCTAATCTACCAATTTTACCCATAACAGCAGGCATGGTTATAATAACGTCAATATCTAACCATCCACCTTCAATTTTAGTAACGTACTCGTCTAAACCCACAAAGTCAGCACCCGCAGCTTTGGCTTCCTCCTCTTTATCTGGAGTAACCAATGCCAGTACACGCACTTCTTTACCAATACCATGAGGTAATGAAGCTGTTCCCCTTACCATTTGGTTAGCCTGACGTGGATCCACACCCAACTTAACATCTAAGTCGACAGACGAGTCAAACTTCGTTTTTGTAATTTTCTTGACTATTTCGCAAGCCTCTGTAAGACTGTAAATAGCATCTCTGTCATATAAAGACAAAGCTTCTTTTCTTTTCTTTGTAATCTTTCCCATTGTTTTTAATCGATAATATTAATTATCTTCCGGAAACTGTCCGGTAACAGTAATACCCATGCTTCTTGCTGTACCTGCAACCATTTTCATTGCAGATGAAGTAGTCATTGCATTCAAGTCAGCCATCTTGTCTTCAGCAATAGCTTTTACTTGATCCCAAGTAACCTTTGCAACCTTTTGTCTATTCGGTTCAGCAGACCCGCTCTTCTTTTTAGCAGCTTCCAATAATTGAGCAGCTGCAGGTGGTGTCTTTATAATAAAGTCAAAAGAGTTATCCTGATAAACTGTAATTACAACAGGTAAAACTTTACCTGCCTTGTCTTGCGTTCTACCATTGAATTGCTTACAGAAATCCATGATATTAACTCCCTTAGCACCAAGTGCTGGACCAACTGGAGGTGCAGGATTAGCTGCTCCACCTCGAACTTGTAATTTTACGAAACCTTTTATTTGCTTTGCCATGAAGCTTATTCTTTTTCTACTTGTATATAATTTAACTCTAATGGTGTTTTTCTACCGAAAATTTTCACCATAACCTTAAGTTTTTTCTTGTCTTCGTTTACTTCCTCAATTACCCCACTAAAACCACTAAAAGGTCCGTCAGTGACTTTCACAAATTCACCGACAATATATGGGTTAAGTGCACTTTCACCTTCTTGGTTACTTTCATCCACTTGACCAAAGATTCGATTAACCTCTGTCTGTCTCATTGGAACTGGCTCACCATCTTGTCCAAGAAACCCAACTACGCCATTAACAGCACGAATTGTTGGCACAACTTCTCCAACTAAATTAGCGTGAATCAGTATGTAACCAGGGAAATAACTTTTTTCTTTGGATGTCTTTTTACCATTCTTTATCTCATACACCTTTTGAGTAGGTATAAGAATTTCAGGAACATACTTTGTCAACTTGGCATAGGCCAACTCGGATTCAATAATGGCTTTTACTTTCTTTTCAGAACCACTTATAGCACGAACAACGTACCACTTAAAATCCTCTTGAGTCTTTTCGATTGTATCCATTTTTATTGTAAAAGACTGTAAAGTATATCCATGACTCCACCAAAAGCTTTGTCAATCAATAATATTACCAAAGCAAATAAGATAGACGCAATCAGTACAATTGATGTACTACTTCTTAACTCTTCCCACGAAGGCCAAGTTACTTTATTGATTAACTCGTCCGTGGTAGCCTTCCAAATTTCTACTATCTTACTCATAATTATATCTTATTGCACGGGTGGAGAGATTCGAACTCCCGACACCTGGTTTTGGAGACCAGTGCTCTGGCCAGCTGAGCTACACCCGTTTGTGCCTTATTATTTATAAATTGTATTACTCAATAATTTCAGTAACCTGACCAGCACCTACTGTTCTACCACCCTCACGGATAGCGAATTTCAATCCTTTCTCCATTGCTACTGCATTAATTAATTCAACTGTGATACTTACGTTATCACCAGGCATTACCATTTCTGTACCATCTGGAAGTTTGATTTCTCCAGTAACGTCAGTTGTTCTGAAGTAGAACTGAGGACGGTACTTGTTGAAGAATGGTGTATGTCTTCCACCTTCTTCTTTTGAAAGTACATATATTTCAGCTTTAAACTTAGTGTGAGGCTTCACTGATCCAGGAGCAATGATTACCATTCCTCTTCTAATATCAGTTTTCTCGATACCTCTCAATAGAATACCAGCATTATCACCAGCTTGTCCTTGATCAAGAAGCTTTCTAAACATCTCAACACCAGTACAAGTTGACTTTAAGTCTTCAGCACCCATACCAACGATGTCTACAGCATCACCAACATTGATGATACCTCTTTCAATTCTTCCAGTCGCAACTGTTCCTCTACCCGTAATTGAGAAAACATCCTCAACAGGCATCAAAAATGGTTGGTCAGTCAAACGTGGTGGAACAGGAATCCAAGTATCAACAGCGTTCATTAATTCTTGAACTGTAGCTACCCACTTGTCATCTCCATTCAATGCACCAAGAGCAGAACCTTGGATAATTGGAGTGTTATCTTCATCAAATTCATAGAAACCTAAAAGTTCTCTGATTTCGATTTCAACGAGCTCTAATAATTCCTCATCGTCAACCATATCAACTTTGTTCATAAACACAACTAGTCTAGGTACACCAACTTGTCTTGCAAGAAGGATGTGCTCTTTTGTTTGTGGCATAGGACCATCAGTTGCTGCTACTACAAGAATAGCACCATCCATTTGAGCAGCACCAGTAACCATGTTTTTAACGTAGTCGGCGTGACCAGGACAATCAACGTGAGCGTAGTGTCTTGCGTCAGTTTGGTACTCGATGTGAGCAGTATTAATAGTGATACCTCTTTCCTTCTCCTCTGGAGCAGAATCAATAGTACCGAAATCTGTTTTCTCAGCTAATCCTTGATTAGAGAGGACAGAACTAATCGCTGCTGTCAAGGTAGTTTTACCGTGATCTACGTGCCCGATAGTTCCAATGTTTACGTGTTCTTTCGAACGATCAAATGTTGCTTTTGACATGATAAAATTTAATTATTCTTTCTTTCTTTTTAAATAAATGCGAGCCAACGATGGGAATTGAACCCACGACCTCTTCCTTACCAAGGAAACGCTCTACCCCTGAGCTACGTCGGCTTGTTTTGTTAAACAAACAGTGTCCTATATGGAGCAGAACAATGAGGCGTGAGAAATTCTCAACACTAACTCAAATGTGTGAAGCTAGCTTCACAATACTCAAGGGCTTTCGCACTAGAGCACAGAGCGGGAGACGAGGCTCGAACCCGCGACCTACAGCTTGGAAGGCTGTCGCTCTACCAACTGAGCTACTCCCGCATACATATTACCTTTTCTTTTTAAATCAGTGGGGAGAGTAGGATTCGAACCTACGTAGCCGAAGCAGCAGATTTACAGTCTGCCCCATTTGACCGCTCTGGTATCTCCCCAGAAAAGAGCCGCCTATTGGACTCGAACCAACGACCGGCTGATTACAAATCAGCTGCTCTACCAACTGAGCTAAGGCGGCAATATGCTAAAAATCAGAGAGTTATATCAAAGAACTTTATACTTTTATCCACCCTCCTTATTTTAAGGACGGCAAAGGTAAGTATTTTGTTCAACGAAACAAACCCTCTAGATTAAAAATTAAATAATAATTGAGGTTTGTATTAAATAGTTCAATACATGTTGTACTAGTGGGTTACAACTTTGCCCTTATGTCGCTTTATTTGAGTCTTTAGCGAATCAACAGCTAGGTCAGTTGCGGCCTCATAAGATATAGATGTTTCGGTTTGTATGAAACTGGTTTGACGCACATTAACTTTAATCTCCACAGTCTTGTTTTCTTTCACATTGGTATTCTCTAATTTTAAAAACACCTGAGCGTCAATGATACCATCGTGAAATGTTTCTAATTTACTTAATTTTTTTTCAATAAATTCAATTAATTTTTTGTCTGCCTTGAAATGGATTGCTTGGATCTGTGTGTTCATATGTTTTTGTCTTTAATTTTCTATTCTGAGAACGGATGAGTATCCTTATATATTTTCTTTAATTGTGAAATATCATTATGAGCATAGATTTGTGTTGCTGCTAAACTGCTATGACCTAATAATTCTTTAATTGAATTCATATCTGCTCCATTTTGCAATAAATGAGTAGCAAAGCTGTGTCTTAATATATGTGGACTCTTCTTGTCTGAAAATGTCTGATCCAATATATTTTTCACAACTTGATAAACCCATTTTCCTTTTAATTGGGCTCCTCTAGGATCACAAAAAACATAATCTGATTTAATCTGATTTGATTTTTTGCATTCTAAAAATCGTTCTAGTTGTTGAACAATTTCGTTACTCAAAGGAATAATTCGCTCCTTTTGGCCTTTCCCAAGCACCTTCAATTCCTTGTTACCAATTGATAAATTTGATTCCTTTAATGAAATTAACTCCGAACGCCTCATCCCTGTATGGTAAAAACTTGAGAAGATAATGAACTCTAATGATGACGGATAATTGTCTACATCCAACTCATAACTATCTAAAACTTGATTGATCTCCCGTTCTTTAACATAGGTGGGAATTTGTTTTTTTAACTTAGGTAGTTGAATTTCCAATGCAATCTCATAATCAATCTCATCAGATACAAATAAATAATCTGCAAACGATTTGACTGCACTCACTTTTCTATGTATTGATTTTTCGGATATTTCATTCACCATTAACGTCCGAACCCACTTTCGCAGAGACTTAGAATCTGGAATATAGCTTGTACTAGAATCTTCTAAATAATCTAGGTATTGTTTTATATCAGTAATATATGACTGAACGGTATGGATTGAGTAGTTACGATTTTTTAGAATGTAATCGTAATATTTATCTACTATAATTCGTGAGGCACCAGTCATTCAGTGCACAATATACAAAAAAGGGACGAGTTTTCTGTTTTAGATTAAGAATTACTTTGGGTTATTCAAGAATTGCTTATACCTTGCCTTAATTAATTGCTTTCTACGCTTAACTGAAGGTTTTGTAAACTGCTGTCTCTCTCTTAACTCTTTAACAACACCTGTTTTTTCAAACTTTTTCTTGTACTTTTTTAAAGCCTTATCGATTGTGTCGTTTTCTTTTAGATTTATTAATAACATTTTTATAAAAGGACTGCAAATTTAGTGTTTATTTTAAAATATCAACTACTATTTAAGGATATGTCTCGAAATAACAAGCTTTTGTATTTCTGAAGTTCCCTCTCCAATGGTACATAGCTTGGAATCTCGATAGAATTTCTCTACTGGAAAATCCTTGGTATACCCATAACCACCAAAAATCTGAACTGCTTCTGTACTCACTTGTACGGATACCTCTGAAGCATAATACTTAGCCATTGCACTCTCTTTTGTCATTGGAAGTCCTTCATTTTTTAAATGACATGATTGATCAATCAACAATTGAGCTGCTTCTATTTGAGTAGCCATATCGGCTAGTTTAAAGCTTATCGCCTGAAAACTTGAAATGGGTTTGCCAAATTGCTCACGCTCTTTGCTGTAACTCAATGCTGCTTTGTAAGCCCCCTTTGCAATACCAAGGGATAACGCCGCAATTGAAATTCTACCACCATCTAATATCTTCATAGCTTGGATAAACCCCTGCCCTTCTTCACCTAACAGTGCAGAGTCTGGCACAAAACAGTCTTCAAAAATCATTTCGGCTGTTTCTGAAGCTCTCATACCCAACTTGTTTTCTTTTTTCCCGCCAGAGAATCCTGGAGTCCCTCTATCAATAATAAACGCAGAAATACCTCGGCTGTCCAATAATTCTCCTGTTCTAGCAAGCACTACTGCCACATCACCAGTTATGCCGTGGGTAATCCAATTTTTTGCTCCATTGATTATCCATCCTCCATCTACTTTTTTGGCAACCGTTTTCATTCGCATAGCATCACTGCCTGTATTGGGTTCTGTAAGCCCCCATGCACCTATGAATTCTCCGGAACTCAATTTTGGTAGATATTTACGTTTTTGATCCTCATTTGCAAAATAGAGGATATGACCTGTACATAAAGAATTGTGGGCAGCCGTTGAAAGACCAATAGAACCACACACTTGTGCAATCTCATCCACAACAGCAGAATATTCAAAATACCCAAGTCCAGAACCTCCATATTCTTCAGGGACCAATATTCCCATAAAACCTTGATCTCCCATTTTTTTAAATAATTCTCTAGGAAAATGTTGGCTCTCATCCCATTCCATGACAAAAGGACGAATATTTTTCTCTGCAAAATCTCTTGCTGTTTGTCTAATTAAAGTTTGTGTTTCTGATTGTTCAAAATTCATGTTCTATCTCAACGTATTTTTGATATTTGGTGCAATTATAACAAGCTAACAGCTATAGTGAAAATTAGTTCGGGTCAAAATAGGGCAAAAGGCGATTAATTGATTTCTCTCTAAAAATATGTAACGATTTCAACGTTGAAAATTTTAAAAACTTTCCGTGTTGATTTCTAAGCTTACAATTGCTTTAGCCTCATTATTAGAGAGGTACGGGTGTTTAGCCATTTCATCAGCACCCATTTCATTTAATTTGATTTTTTTTATTTGTGTCGTATCTAATATCAAATGAGGCAGTATTATTTCTATCGTCTCTGCTGGTAATCCATAGACTTCATTCAACTGGGTCAATGAATA
Organism: Bacteroidota bacterium; assembly: GCA_024645005.1. GTDB lineage: Bacteria > Bacteroidota > Bacteroidia > NS11-12g > UBA9320 > UBA9320. Next base: position 7,615 of record JAHEGS010000002.1, on the reverse strand, counting down.
AAAACCACCTAGTTTCGATCGAAAGGCGACTATTCTTTTGGCTAAAACAGGGCCAATCCCCTTTAATTTTTCCAAACTATCTGCCGAACAACCATTTATAGAAATCACCCATTTTTTTGGTTTTCTATTCAAGACATTATTGTTTGATTTCATAATCAATGTATCGGGTAAGGCAATAAATGGTTTTAATTTTTGATACTCCATTTCAGATAGACTATATAGTCGAACTAAATCTTTCTTAACCTTAAAACTTCCTCCTTTATTTCGATAATTAATGATGTTATTTACTACCCGTTTGATAGCCCTTTATGAATTAGCTGCTCTTTGCTCTCGATGTTTGGATCAAATAACTCATTCACACGATTTTTGTCAGTAACATCATCTTGTTTTTCCAGAACAAGTCTTTTTTCCTCCAGTAACGACTTATTATTAGATATAAATTCTTGCAGTTTTTGAGAGTCGACATAAGGGGCTTCAGTGTAAAAATAATTGTGAATATAAAATTGATACGCACATACTACTGAGACGATAAATATTAACGCAAAAAAACCGAGTCTCTCGAAGTTTGATACCTCAAGGTATCTGTTTAGTTGTTTTAAAAACTTTCTTATCAATCAAAGGCAGCTAAGGATTCCGCTTTGTACTCTCCTTGCAGTAATTTACCTTTAATATCCTGGAAAGCTTTTATAGTCTCGTCAACGTCTTCTAATGTATGGGCTGCTGTAGGGATCAACCTCAACATAATCATATCTTTTGGTACAACTGGATAAACCACGATCGAACAAAAGATGTTATAGTTTTCTCTCAAATCATGAGTTAGATGAGTTGCCTCTGCAACATTTCCTTTAAGTATGACGGGGGTAACACATGAAGTTGTGGACCCAATATTAAAACCTTCTGCTTTTAAGCCTCCTTGCAACGCATTCACAATTTTCCATAGATTCGCTTTATGCTCGGGTTGAGATCTTAACATTTCTAATCGTTTCAATGCTCCTTGAACAAACGTCATCGGAAGTGATTTCGCAAAAATCTGAGATCGCATGCTGTATCTCAAATAATTTATAATAACCGCATCTCCTGCAATGAATGCTCCAATACTTGCCATAGATTTAGCGAAAGTTGAGAAATAAACATCTATCTCAGCTTGAACACCTTGTTCTACACCTGCTCCTTCTCCATTGGGGCCTAATGTTCCAAAACCATGGGCATCGTCAACCATCAATCTGAATTCAAATTTGGATTTCAAATCAACAACCTCACGCAGCTTACCTTGATTTCCACTCATACCAAAAACACCTTCAGTGATGACTAGGATGGCTCCGCCTTGTTCTTCAGCAATCTTTGTAGCTCTGATTAATTGCTTTTCTAAATTTTCAATATCATTATGAGCATACACAAATCGCTTTCCTTGATGAAGTCTTACCCCATCAATAATACAAGCGTGTGATTCTGCATCATAAACGATGACATCTCTACGATCCACCAAGGCATCAATAGCAGACAAAATACCTTGATAACCAAAGTTTAATAAAATGGCATCTTCTTTTTGCTCAAACTCAGCAAGTTGCCTTTCTAGTTCTTCGTGATAATCTGTGTTTCCAGACATCATACGAGCACCCATTGGGTACGCACAACCGTATGCTGCTGCTGCATCAGCATCTACTTTTCTAACTTCAGGATGGTTACCTAATCCAAGGTAATTATTTAAACTCCAATTCAACACTTCCTTCCCTCTAAACATCATTCGAGGAGCAAGTTCACCCTCCAATTTTGGAAAAGTGTAATAGTGATGTGCTTCGTCAGCAAATTGACCTAGCGGACTAGTTTTATTAGCAATCTTATCAAATAAATCCATTGATTGTATCAGTAAATTATTAATGCAAAGATAACAAGATAAATGTTCTAAATATCATAGAAAACACCACACTTAAATATTGTTTTTAACACATTAAAAACATACCAATATTCTTAAATAAACATGAAACGTATATTTACTAGCGTTTTATCGCCAAAATATAACTAAATTTGCATGCATTTTTGTTGAGAAGCATTTTATACATATCGATTGTTTTGTTGATTTCGTCTTGCTCTAATTATCAAAAAATTGTCAAGGATGGTACCCCCCAGGAAAAACTAGATGCTGCAAGAAAATATTACAAGGCCAAAGATTATTTGAGGGCTCAGCCTCTTTTGGAAGAATTATTGGGGCTGTATTATGGTCGTGCTGAACGAGAAGAGATTTATTATCTTTTTGCATACTCATACTTTGGAAATCATGAATTTTTGTTAGCTGGTTATCACTTCAACAATTTTGCTGAGACCTATACCTTGAGCGATAAAAAAGAAGAAGCAGAGTATATGACCGTTGTTTGTAAATTCAAAAAAGCAATGCCTCAAGAGCTTGACAAAACTCCTACTGAGGATGCCATTAAAGACTTACAATCGTTTATCAACAAATATCCCAACAGTTCTTACGTGGCTGATTGCAACGATAAAATTGATATGCTCAGAGAGCGAATACTCGAAAAAGCCTATCAAAACGCAAAACTTTATTACGATTTAGGATATTATAAAAGTGCGATGGTTGCCTGCCAAAATGCGATTGATGATTATCCTGACATTAATAATCGAACTGAATTATCTTTTTTAGTAGCTGATGCAGCATATTTGTATGCGAAAAATAGCATTCAGAAAAAACAAGAAGAACGCTATCAGGACGCACTAAAAAAGGTAGAAGAATTTGAAAAAGAGTTTGGAAAATCAACCAATTATGCTGCTTCCGTAGAAAAAATAAGAAAAAAGACATTAGCTGAACTAGCTCAAATAAACATAGAATAAAACCCTATCATGACAAACAACGATATCGAAATCCCAAATTCAACAATCACTCGCGACACAAGAGAGATTAGTCTTCCTACTGACAACTTGTATGAGTCTGTTGCAATCATATCGAAAAGAGCCAATCAAATTTCTTCGTCACTTAAAGAGGAATTGGTTGCTAAACTAGATGAATTTGCATCTGACCACGACAACCTTGAAGAAATCTTTGAGAATCGTGAGCAAATTGAAATTTCAAAATATTACGAAGGACTTCCAAAACCAACTATTGTGGCTATAGAGGAGTTTTTAAGTAAAAAGGTCTATTTCAGAAATCCTGCAAAAGAAGAATCTAAATAAAAAGATACTTCTAGGTATTACCGGAGGTATAGCCGCCTATAAAGCTGCTACGCTCATCCGTTTACTCATCAAAAGTGGTGCGGAAGTAAGAGTAGTTTGCACCCCAAACGCTCTTGACTTCGTAACACCTCTCACACTTTCTACCTTATCCAAGCAATCAGTTTACAGCCATTTTTTTGTTGAAGAAACTGGTGAATGGGTCAACCATGTAGAACTTGGTAAATGGGCTGATGCAATGATAATTGCACCCGCTACATCAAACTCCATTTCAAAAATGGTAACAGGCCGATGTGACAACTTACTAATCGCTACATACTTATCTGCAAGTTGCCCTGTATTTTTTGCTCCTGCCATGGATTTGGATATGTATAAACATCCATCTACATCAACTAACATCAATAAGCTCATTGAATTTGGTCATATTGAGCTACCTGCTACCTCTGGTGAATTAGCAAGTGGATTAGTGGGTATGGGACGAATGTGCGAACCCGAAGATATCTTTCAAATTGTTGTAGATTATTTTAAATTCTCTAATTCACTCGCTGGGAAAAAAATTTTAGTTAATGCTGGACCCACACATGAAAAAATTGACCCGGTTCGGTTTATTGGCAATTACAGTTCAGGCAAAATGGGAAAAGCCATTGCCAATACTCTTGCAGAACGTGGTGCAAAAGTAGAACTGGTTTTAGGTCCTGTTGATACTGAAGGGTTATCCCCTAAAATCAACATCACCTCGATTACATCTGCTCAAGAAATGTATGAGGCATGTCATGCCATTTTTCCTAGTTGTGATTCAGGAATTCTAGCTGCTGCTGTTGCTGATTTCACACCAAGTGAATTCTCCAATCAAAAAATAAAAAAAGGTGAACATGATGAATTTCAGCTCAGGATGTCTCGAACTCGCGATGTTTTAGCATCGTTAGGTGAATCTAAAACAGAAAAGCAAATTTTAGTTGGTTTTGCTCTGGAAACACATGACGAATTAAATCATGCACAAAAAAAATTAGATAAGAAAAATCTAGATTTTATCGTTCTTAATTCCATGAATGACGCAGGTGCAGGATTTGCAAAGAACACGAACAAGGTGACCATTATTGAGAAAAATGGTAAAAACCATACATTTGATACCAAATCAAAAAAAGAGGTGTCTAAAGACATTGTTAACCTATTGCAGAATTACTTATGAGATATCTAATTCTATTCACTACCCTATGGCTTAATGCCTTTGTGCAAGCACAAGATTTACAGTGCAATATTCAAATACGTACTGACCGAATTCAGGCTACCAACAAAGAAATATTTATTGATTTGCAAAATGCCATCAACCAGTTTATGAACCAACGAAACTGGATTAGTAACAAGGTGCAACCGCAAGAAAAAATCAATTGCAATTTTATTATCAATATTATTGATTTTAACATCGATCAATTCAAAGCTGAGGTGAACATTACGAGTACCCGCCCAGTATATGGCACCACTTATAATACTACTTTATTCAGTCACTTTGATCAAGATTGGTTTTTTCAATACGCCCAATTTCAAAGCATGGACTACCAAGAAAATGCCAATGTAATGGCACTCACAACGCTTCTAGCTTTCTATGCTAATGTTATCATTGGAATTGATTTTGACACCTATGCATTGGAAGGCGGTCAAACCTACTATAACAAAGCCCTACAAATCCGAAACTTATCGCAAAACGTCCCTGGTTGGAATCCAAGTGATGGTAGAGGTAATCGAAACAGGTATTACATTATTGATCAGTTGTTGGATGATCGTTTTAGACCATACAGAGCAGGATTTTACCAATATCACATGGTTGGATTGGACAAATTCAAAGATGATAACGATGATGCTCGTAAAGAAATCTATGAGTCATTAGAAAAAATTCGATCGATTCAAGAACGTGTTCCCAATTCGGTAACCTTCAAAATCTTTTTTAATGCCAAAAGAGAGGAGCTCATCAATATTTTTTCAAAGGCAGATCCTGGATTAAAAAACAGAGCCATCGACTTGTTGAGTAAACTGGATCCGTCCAATGCCATCAACTACGAAAAAATCAAAGCATAGTCCTTTTTAGGAAGTAAATTCCATCTTAAAAGTCTTTAAAACTTCTTCATTACTTTCCAATACGAGCACTCCTTTTTTCTGAAGAATATCCTTGTTATGCAACACCAAATCGGCCATTCCCTGCCACGGTTCAATACATACAAATGGTGCTCCTGGCTTGGACCAAATCCCCAAGTGTGGGAATTCACCAATATCTACCTTTACAGCATGTGATGATGATTTATGAACGAGCTTAACCCAATCGGATTTTAAGTCTTGAAAGACCAACGCATCCCGATCAAACGTATGGTGATCTAAAGGTATTTTATTTCCTTTGATTACATCAACTTTAAAATCTGAAATGTAGGGTCCTTCTAGTGTATTGGCTTGAACATCTTCATTGCACTCAAATTGAATTTCATATTCATCAATAGCATGAACATTAAAAGCAGGATGACCACCAAATGAAACAGGCATCCGCTTGTTATCTTTATTAATCACCCGAAATGTTTGTTCCAAAGTATTCTCATTCAATGCATAGGTTATCAAAAGTGTGAAATCAAAAGGATAACTCTCAAGGGTATCCTGATTTTGTTGGAGAATAAAACAGATGGAATGTTCACTTTGATGCAAGACATCAAATTCTAAATCACGAGCAAAACCATGATGAGTTAGCTGAATTATTTTGGAGTTATACGAATATTCATGATCCAATAAACTTCCTACAATTGGGAACAGGTTAGGGGCGTGTCTTTGCCAGACGGGACCTGACTGCCAAATAAATTCAAATTGGTCGGTATTTTTAACCGAACACAGCTCTGCTCCTTTACGATGGATACGCACATCTAAAAATTTATTATGGATTCGGTATTGATTAATCATATCTAATGCAAATTACGCAAAAGAAAAGGGTTTATTTATGCGTAATGCTATACATTCGTGGTTCATCGAGAAAGATGGACAAATTAAGAATGGGGGATTAGCTCAGTTGGCTAGAGCGTTTGACTGGCAGTCAAAAGGCCACCGGTTCGAATCCGGTATTCTCCACTATTTTTCTTTCTAAGTTTTTCGACCTTTTTCAAAGCCTTTCATTGTCAATAAGTTACATCATTTAAAGTTGCAATAACTTTTATTTTATTCCTAATTTTATTGCAAAATGTTTCACTTATGTTTCACCTAAAAAATAAAAATGTTTCACCTGAAACATTTTCATCAAAAACAATGACGGTTAAGTTCTACTTAAAACCTGTTAAAAGTTCTGGATCGGGTTTTAAGGTTTATGCTCAAATAATCTTTAACCGAACAAAAGCAGAATTTACAACAGGTCTACCTTGTAAAAAATCAGATTGGAATCCTAAAAAAGAAGAGTTTTTAAAAAACTCGCTTTTTAATCAAAGGCTATCTGATATAAAGATGAAAATTTATCGGATTAAAAATAATTTTGATGAACTTAAAATAAACTACTCTGCTAAAGATCTTAAGACTCAATTAATAGGATCAAAAAAATCAGAGGATTTGTTGTTAGAATACTTTCAGGAGTACATAGACAGAAAATTAAAGGATGGCTCTTGGTCACTAGCTACAAGTAAACTATACTTTGCTAGTCAAAAATATCTTTCTAAATTTCTGTTAGAACAGAAGAGACAAAAAATCACACTTGAAAATTATGACATTACCATTGTTGCAAAGTTTGATGATTATCTAAGACAAATAATATGGAATGATAAAGGAGACAGATTAAGCACTACATCAATTAATAAACATCATTCAAGAGTTAAAACTATTCTAGGTGATGCTATATCTAGAGGTAAATTGACAATTAATCCTTATGCCCATTTCAAATTAACATTCCCACAGAGCAATAGAGAATATCTTACTAAAGATGAACTTGATAAATTGAATAGTTTAGACTTATCCAATAATAGACCATTAGATCAAGTTAAAGACATATTTATGTTTTCTTGTTATACTGGACTCAGGTTTTGTGATGCTATGGATCTGAAAATGGAGGATATTCAAATTATAAATGATGAACCTCATATTCGAGTTGATCAAATTAAAACAGGAGAAAGACGTGAAATACCTTTAATTAAACCAGCGATTTTAATTGTAGATAAATACAACTGGTCAAAATTCAGAAGCTTAAAGGGTAACGTTTTACCAATCTATACTAATCAGAGAGTTAATCGGTACTTAAAGTTTATTTCTGACTTGTGTGGAATTAACAAAAATTTAACTCATCATATTGCTAGGCATACTTGTGCTACAACTATACTCTTGGACAATAATGTTCCTATTGAAGTAGTTAGTCATTGGCTTGGACATAAGAATATTAAAACAACACAGATCTATGCCAAGATTTCTCATACCAAACTTCAGAACGAGAGTA
>JAHEGS010000059.1 GCA_024645005.1 Bacteroidota bacterium | reverse complement strand
TTTTACCTTTTAATATTTTTTTAGATGTAAGTTTTTGTGTTTTGGATGTTTCTGGATGTTTTCTGGATGTTTTTTTGAACTTTTCTGGATGTAAAATCTCATTTAGAGTTGGCAACCCTGTTCTCTTTTCGGCCTTGATCGCGCGTGGTCGTTTTTACGCGTTGCTCAAGAGAAAAGTTTCAATTGATATTGTGCGGGAGTGGTTTTGTGTGTGCAATGGCTAGCACTCACAACTCTTTTGAAGTGCTTCGCGAGCCGCCTGACAAAGACAATCTTTCTGTTAATATTAAAGCTTTATTAGAATTTGAACGTGAAAAAACAAACCTCGAATCAGCTTCTGAACCTGCAACCTCAATGGAAAGCTCTACTACGAAAATTGCCCGTCCAAGATCAGACAACGACTCTGAAACATCCGATTCTGAAGGCTTTCAAGTTTATAAGGCCAAGAAAAGTAGAATTAAATCTTCTGAAACTGTTTCTACTGTCTCAAGAAACTATTCATTGACAACTCCAGAAAATTCCTCATCCAATGAATCCGAGTTTAAAATAATAATTATTTCTTCTATTAATAATGAAGCAATATTTAGAAACCCTATTAAAACAGAGAAAGTAATAAGTCAATCAATTTTTTCTCCTTACTTAATTAATGATAAAATACAAGTTTTAGGTAGAGGTTCTACTATAAAACTTTTTTTAAATACAAACTCTCCTCATTTTCCACTCCGAGAAATTTCTAAATTAAGCGATGATTTCCCTCATCCTGTGAAGTGTTACACGCCAACTTCTGTCAATTCAAATATCTCGTATGGTATTGTTGCTCCAATCTGCCCAGAGGTCTCTTTAGAAGAACTAAAACTATCAATGAGGGTGAGTGAGGGACCAAATTCAAGGATTCTTAAGGTAAGCCCCGTATTTGTTGTAAGAGATGGTCAAAGAGTGAGGAGCGATAGAGTACGTGTTGATTTTGTGGGGGACCTCCCAGCCAGAGTTTTTTGTGGAAGCAGTTCCTATAAGGTTTCATTATACTTTCCTGAACCACTTCGCTGTTTTTGTTGCCAAAAATATGGTCATGGTTCTTACTCTTGTAGATATAGAGAAAAATGCAGAATGTGTGGTGACGCGTACAATCAAACTAACCACATACGATCTGATAAATGCACAAGGTCACATTATTGTTTACATTGTAGAAGCCCTGGGCATTGCTCAGGATCTATGAGATGCCCCATTTTTATTAAAGCTAGGGAGATTATGAGAGAAGCAGTTATTAATAAAGTTTCTAACATTGAAACACGTAAAAAATTAGCAGATCTTAATGATCAACCAGTTCAGGGTAGATATCAAATCTCAAACTCTCAATCGCGCGCATACCCTCAAAATCATCCGTCATTACATCAATCATCATCAATTCATAATCATAATCAGCAAAATATTAATGCATATTCAAATAATAATAATAACAATAATAGTCTAAATTCAAGAGATACATATGCTAAAATAGCTTCCATGTCAACATCGAAAGAACAATTTGGTAATGATTCTCTTTTTCAAGCTACTCAGATTCAAACTGAAGTTGATGTTCATGTTGGAGCTAAAGAGTCTTATGAGCATAACCCTAAAAATTCAGAGGGGAATAAACGTAAAAATAATAAAAACACTTTTAGTTATCCTGATATTGAAGAAAGAAATATTCCTAGACCTATTCCTCCCTTGATTCCAAATGTTCCTAACTATTCCAATGTTAATAACAACAGTTCTAATTTGTCAGCTAAAGATTTGGGTAACTTTCTTTTTCAGTTGCTAATTTTACTACACAGGGAAACCAGTAAAGAGTTTATTCCTATATTTGTTTCCTTATGTAATTCGTGCTTTGGGGTCTCTACGATCTCTCAATTTTTCTAATCTTTCGCTTTCAGCCCGGGGACCACATTTGACTTTGCTTTTTGGAATTGCAATGGTTTACGCAGTAATAAACCAGAGCTTCAAAATTTTTTATCATCTAAACGCCCACATATCATGGGACTTTGTGAAACCTTTCTTACTTCCAAGGTCGGATGTGGTTTTCCTGGGTATCACTCTATGATTCGCCTTGATAGACCGGGTGACATAGGAAGAGGAGGGTTAGCTTTTTTAGTAAGAAAAGATATTATTTTTTCTAAACATAACTTAAATATTTATCATACTCCGTCGTTAGAAATAGTTTCAATTCAAATTAGATTTCCCTTTGGCTGGGTTCCTATTAGTATTTGCTATAATCCTCATAGGGATATCAGCACGGAGGAATTTCAATTTTATTTTGATCAATTTCCTCAGAATAGCATTGTAATGGGCGATTTCAATGCCCATCATCCTTTATGGGGAACTCCAAAGCGCAGCAGACTTTCAAATCCGACTGGAATTTCCCTTTATAATTTTTTAACAAATTCAATAAATCATTCACTGCTTACACCAAAAGGTCTGCCCACATACTTTGATAGAAGACATGGAACATATTCAACAATTGATCTTACAATAGGTTCAGGGAGGTTTTGTCATATCAATGAAATTAAAAGTGGCCCAGGCATTGGGAGTGACCACTTTCCAATCATCCATTCGTATAACGTCTCTCCTTCAACAGAAACCTTATATGGCCGCAACAAATGGAATTTTAAAAATGTTGATTGGGCTAAATATAAGATGGCTGTTTCAGAGTTAGTTATAGACAATGAAAATTCTCGATTTCCAGAAAATGTTACTACTTTTACAGAAAATATTATATCAGCTGGTAAAATGGTGGCTAGCTTTGGACCATCAAAGAAAAGCTTTAAACATAATAGAGCATTCTGGGACCAAGAATGTTCTCGAACAGTTGCAAATCGTCGAAAAGCTCAGCGTAAATTTGCAAAATTTCCAAATGTTGAAAATAAAATTAGTTATAGTAAACATACAGCTATATCAAAGAGACTGATCAAAAAGAAAAAGAAAGAATCATGGCAGAATTTTACAAAGTCCTTGTCTTTTAGTACTCCGAGTAAAAAAGTTTGGCAATTCTTTGGAAACCTTCAAGGAAAATCTATTTCTACAAACTATCCAATAGAAAAAGATGGTCTACCATTATCTTCAAATTTAGAAAAAGCACAGCACCTTGCAGATTACTTCTCAAATATATTCAACACTCCCAATGACCATGATGACTTATTAACTAATATCTCGGCAGCTAAAGTTCTTTCGTCCAAAGAACCATATAATTGCAACCTAACAATTAATGAACTCCAATATTCTATTCAAAAACTTAAAAAAGACAGTGCAATAGGTACAGATTTTATTCATAACCAACTAATTATTAATCTTCCATCATCAGTTTATAAATATCTTCTAAAAATTTTTAATGACAGTTGGAACAAAAGCATAATTCCTTCACTTTGGAAGGAAGCCAATGTTCTTCCTTTTCTAAAATCGAATAAACCTGGCAACATCTTAAGCTCCTACAGGCCAATTAGTTTATTATCCTGTCTGGGAAAGCTGGTTGAAAGGATGATATGCAATCGTCTTTCATGGTTTCTTGAAAATAAAAACCTACTTCCAAGCAATCAATTTGGGTTCAGAAAAAGGAGGTCAACTCTTGAGCCTTTGATCATTTTAGAACATAATATTCAAAAAACTTTAAGAACTAAAAAAGTGCTTATAGCAGTCTTTTTCGACGTGGAAAAAGCATTCGACCGAGCCTCTAGAATTGCAATTCTCACAAAAATGTTAAATCTAGGAATAAGAGGAAGAATGTTTTCATGGATTGATGATTATCTAAGCTCGAGAACTTTCAAGGTAACAGTAGGTTCATCAAGTTCTAATTCTTTTCCTTCAACTTCAGGTGTTCCACAGGGTTCAATCTTGAGCCCTACCTTATACACGATACTACTTAGCGATTTTAAAGTAAACAAAGATATAGTTGACTTATATTATGCAGACGACACAACTTTTTTTGTAGTAGATACAGATATAGATAAAGCAGTAAATAAGATGCAAGCTGCCTTAATTACATACCAAGCATGGTGTAACTGCTGGGGCATAAAAATAAACTCTAATAAAACAGCTTTCATGTGCTTTACTCGAAAGCGTATCCAAAGAATTCCCGTTTTGAAATATAATGAAATTCCTATAAAACTGACAAAAAATCATAAATTTCTTGGTTTAATCCTTGATGCCCCTTTACTAACATGGAAGGGGCACATTAATCAACTAAAAGAAACCTGCACCAAACGGTTAAATATTATGAGATGCCTAGCAGGAACATCTTGGGGCTCCTCACGAGAAATTCTTTTAAAATTTTACAATGCTTACATACAGAGTATATTGAATTATGGACAAATTCTATATGCCTCATCATCACCTTCATTGAGACAATCTCTGGAGGTAGTTAGGAATACAGGTTTAAGGATTGCAACTGGGGCGCGTAAATCTACACCAATTATGTCGCTTTTAGTAGAATCCAGTTTTATGTCAACCCGTTATCAATCACATTATAATGCTACAAAGTTTTATGCAAAGTGTACTCAACTTTCTAATTCTCATCCAATAGCAAAAATTCTTAGAGAAGCTCAAAATCTATTAAATTGTATTAATTGGGTATCATTTCCTCATAAGATGCCTTTTTTCTTAAGAACGCAATTAAATTCATACACCTCACTTTCGATTCACCCTCCAGATTTTAATCCAATATCATCCGTTTCCCCAATTCCACCTTGGATTTCTTTTGAGCAAACTGTCTCAAAAAGTTTTTTAAATTGGGAAAAATCTTTTTCCAATGCTCAAACAGTTTCATTATTTAGTTCATTACTAGAAGATTCATATAAAAATCATTTCCATATATATACAGATGGGTCCCACTTCTCAGACCCCCCAGCAACTGGGGCAGCATTTTTGCTTTTTGAACTGGGATCCAGCTTTAGCTACAGAATAGATCACATCCACTCTCCATTATCTGCTGAGCTTTTTGCAATTAAAAAGTCTTTATGTTGGATAGAATCCAACATTAATATCATTAAAAAACCCATTGTCATTTTTACTGATTCATTAGTTTCTTTACATCTCATAACTTCACCCGATCCATCATCCTATAGATCCATCACATATTACATTAAGGAAAAAATTAGTTCTCTTTTAAATATCATTGATATTCACATCCAGTGGATTCCGGCCCACTCAGGTATTTGGGGCAATGAATTAGTAGATATTTTAGCTAAACAGAGTTGCTCATCTGTAGAGATTACACCCTATTCTATTTCCTTATGTGACCTTGCTGCCGCGTCTAAATCAGCTGCCAAACGCCTTTGGTCGGCTGAATGGGAACTGCTTTCGGAACAAACTTGGTTGGGCGTATCCCGCCCCAAGATCAACAGGTACCCTTGGTTTTCACACCCTAATAGAGCTGCTGATGTTGCCATGACACGCATCAGGCTCGGTCATACGGGACTTGCCGCTTCTCTTTACCGCTTTGGAATAGTTGATTCACCTTTGTGCTCGATTTGTCAAGAGAATGATGACATCAACCACTTTATTTTATATTGCCCAAGAAATCAAAGAGCCAGAAACCAATTAATGAATGGACTTTCTAAATTTGGAATACTGAATTTGACTATCGATACCCTTTTGATGAATGATCAATCTACAAATTTCTCTGATATAATAAAGAAAACGATTACTCGATTATTTGCATCTTTTATCTTGGCAACTGGAAGAGTTGCAGAGATATAGCTTGAAAGGATAAAGAAACAGCTTTAAGGATTTATAGGAGGAAATACAATTCTTCCTCTATCCAAGCATGCTCTTTTGCATGTTGAAGATGATGATGATGATGATTTATTGAGGCATACCATGAGTTTTATCAGAAAAATGAATTATTCCAAAGAAATGGAAT
>JAHEGS010000054.1 GCA_024645005.1 Bacteroidota bacterium | reverse complement strand
ATGATATTGAACACCATCAATGTTAGATCCTCTTGTATACGCTTGATCAAAGAAAATACCAACGATCTCACCATCAAAAACTACAGAGCCAAAGTTACTACTACTTCTTAAATCAGTATTGCCAACATGTGCTATTAAATATGAATTAACTGTCATACTTTCAGAAGCGTTTTGATCTGAGTCACCTGTTATAGTTGCATTTGTGCCAGTTCCACTATCGTTTAAACCAGTATCCGTTGTATCAATGTCTATATTGGAAATTTTTTTTCCACTCGAAACACTTATATTTGAGCTCTCCAGAGCTAGTCCGTATTGAGAACTTGATACGTAAGAAGCTATACCATTACTTCCTAGTCCCATTTTTGTCTGACTGGATGTAAGCATATCAACCCTGCCTGATGCTATATGAGTGACGCCACTACCAGATACTACTCCTGATGTAGTTAACGTGTCTAATGAATGATCATAATGTCTTACATTTAAACTTTTAACATCAATGAAACCCTCTTCTTTTTCTAAATCCCAGTCACCACTTTTACCTGTAATGTCATCTGATGCTGCAATGTCTGCTTTTGTGATTTCTGATATTTTTTTAATTAAAATTTCACCTTGTTCTGTGGATGCAACGTTACAACCATAAAATAGAATATCACCACTAGTTGTTAAAGATTGGCCAATAGATGCTAATGTTGCTTGGTAATTATCTATTGTTTCATTATTTAAAAATGCATTTCCAAATAAAATTTGACCAGATGAGCCGTGACCAATAAGGTGTAAAGCATCAATATTTTCTCTATCGTTTAAAATTTCGCTTATTCTTTTAAAACCATCTTCATTTGCATTGATTAGATAAAACTCTGTATTTTCCTTAAAAGAACTTGTAATTGTCTCATAATCTTCAACGGCACTATCAATAAAGACTATATTTTTCTTATCATTTCTTATTTTATCTCTTGTAATATTGGTAAATGGGATGTCTTTATTGGAATTATCTCCCTCTTTATATATGTCTTTATTTGGAGAATTTAATTTAATTTGTTGTTGATTTCGCTCATCAATTAAATCTAAAAACGTAGAAGCTCCAGCCCCATCGAGCATTATTCTTTGCTCTAATGGCTCAATAAATAGTTTTTGAGTTTTCTTTTTTATATATTCGTTACCCACAGAGCTATTCTAAACTTAGTATTTAAAATTGGATTCTAGGTGGTGTCAAAATGGGTTGATGTAGTTGAAAAAACCCATTTTGGGCTATTAAGAGCTAACTTATCGAAAAAATTATAGTCTTCTCAAAATGTCTTCACCATAATTATCAAGTTGATAATTCTCATTTCCAACTTGATCGTTTAGGGAGACAAATTTTGATTGTTCTTTAATCTCAACTTGTTTTGCAAATCTTTCAGCAGATCGTTTATTTATTTTTGATTTTATTTCATTTGAAATCTTATTGCCCTCTTGATCCATTGTTATAATTGTAATATCTAAATTTTTTAAATTTTTAGGAGGATCTAATACTAATTCACCTTTACTTAAATTTACTTTAACCCACTTCGGAGCTTTTTCTCCATTTCTTAAAACTGCTATTCCTTTTTCTAAATTATCTTTAATTTCATCCGGTAAATTAATAATATATTTATTGTCTCGAAGATAAGGTTTAGGTTTAAACACATCTCCTTTAACAAATTCATTAATTTGTTTTTTAGATTTAATTTTTACTTCATTGCCATTTAAAGATTTATTTTCAGTTTCATTATTTGTTTGTTCATCACCTGATTGAACTTCAACATTACCATCTTCATTAACAGATATGTTTTCATCAATTTCACCAGCAAACTCTTTTGCAAGTTCTCTATTTTGTCTTAATTCACCTGCCTCAATTACAACTGCAATTTCAAATTCATTATTTTTGTCATCAATTCCAATGACTTTAAATTCTAATAAATCAATATTAGATGGAATATCCGTTACGACCACTCCTGATTTAGGATTAACTTTGATCCAATCAGGTAGTGCAGACCCATCTTTCATTTCTCCTTTGTAACGAACAAGTTCTATTCCTGGATCATTAAATACTGAAAACTGTAAAACTAAAGTGTCATCAGGATTTCCATCTGAAAAAGTTGTGTAGTTTCCATCTTTGTCTTTAAACTGAGCTCGAAGATCAACTAGTTTTAAGTTTTCATTAAATTTAGCAATTTTAAATTGGCCTTCATAAAAGTTTGAAGAAGCAGAAGGTGCTCTATCAGGTAACTGATATGGATCTTTTCCATTTAGAGAGGCTCTTTGAACAAGATCTTGAAAACCTTGTTCTTGCAATTCAATATTTGCATGATTTGCTGAACCAAATATTTCAATAGTCAGCTGAGCAGTTGCAGTTAATCCAGCACTATCAGTTATTGTGTAAGTAAAATACTCATAAATTTTTTCACCTGGTTTTAATGTATCAACCAATCCATCGTTTGCATTATAAGCGTAACCTCCATTAGCATTAATATAGAAATTTCCATAAGTTGATGTAAAACTTTCTCCAACTGTAATGGATGTTCCGGTGTCTGAAGATTGTCCTGTTCGAATTGAGTCTATAGTAATATTATCAAATAAATCTACATCATTATCATTTGCTTTAACAAAATTAGAACTAGTTGTTAAATTATCTAAGTTTGATGATGTATCTAAATCTAATGTTGCTTCATCATCTACAGCTGTTGGAGCATCATTTACCCCATTTATTTTTATGACAATTTCAGCCGTTGAAGTTTGTCCGGTATCATCTGTAACAGTATAAGTGAAAATTTCATAAAAATTATAGCCCTCAGGGATTTTAGCTAAATTTTCATTGGTGGTATCTAGCTCATAAGTGTAACTTCCATCTTCATTAAGAGTAATATTTCCATAAGTTCCTGTAAGTGGTGAGCCTATATTTCCTGTTGTTCCAGTATCACCTTCACCCCCTGTTCTTATCCCATTTACAGTTAAATCAGAGCCTTCAATATCAGCATCATTTGACGTAACCCCTGTTAAAGGTGTTTTAGATAAAGAGGATCCACCTACATCTATTTCACCATAGTCTGTTGCTGCAACTGGTGGTTCGTTAGTTCCATTAATTGTAATGATTAAAACTGCAATATCGGTATCTCCATCCGTATCAGATACGGTATAATTGAATGTATCTGTGACGGTATCGCCTGCTATAATTCTATTTCCACTTCCATCTAAAATATTATTATTTGCTTGATAAATGTAACTTCCATCAGCAAAAACAGTTAATCTTCCATATGTTCCTTTTAAAGGCTCCCCAATTGTCCCTGCTGTACCTGACCCTTCAGTACCTCCTAATTTTATAGCTGTTATTTGATGAGTTGCAAAAGTGTTACCGCTATCAGGATCAGTATCATCATAATCTAATGAAGAAGTAGATGTATTATCTCTTATAACACTTGTTCCTTCATCTACACTATCTGTATCATCAACAGCAGTAATATCATCATTAAGTCCAGTTATTGTGAATACTAGATTTGCAGTACTAGCATTTACATCAGCATCGTCCTTTATTTCATAAACAAAAGTTTCGGTAACAGTTGCATCTTTTGTAATTGCTTGTGCTGTGGTATTGTTAGGTGTGTAAGAATATTGACCTGTACTATAAAGGGTTAATGTTCCATAGGTTCCAACAATGCTTGAAGATCCTCCAGAGGCAACTGAAGTATAAGATCCACCATCTGGTTTTGCTTGTGTAACTCTTAAAGTAGAGTCTTCACTTTCATAAGACGCTCCTCCATTGTCATCATTACCAAGTACACCTGTTCCTGAAACTGTTCCTGTTCCTGTAACAGTTGCATCCTCATTAACTGCGCCTGTATCATTTGCAGCTAGTGGACCAAGTCCTGTAACTGTTATAGTTAAAGTTGTTGTTGCACCTGCTGCTTTATAATAAAATACATCATCTGCAGTAGCTCCCGTAGTTAAAGCATCCGCTGCCGTTTGATCTGCAACATATGAGTAGGCTCCAGTTGCATACATAGTTAAAGTTCCATAAGTTCCTGTTATTTCTTGAGACGTTGAAATAGAAGTTAAACTATTTGATGCAACTCCAATATGAGAAACAGTTGATGCACTTGTATCATCTTCTAATACATCTTCTGTTGCTCCATTAGCAACAGTTACGGTTGCATCTTCATTAACAGTATCTGTATCTGCCGTAAGTGAAACAGATGAGCCTACAGTAAAGATTAGCTCACCTACATCGTAAGCTGTTGAGCCTGAATTTGACTCATCATCTTTAGTTGAAAAAGTAAATGTATCTGTCGCTGTTGCTCCATAACTAATATTGTTTGTTGCGCTTGCTGTATAAATATAAGATCCATCTGCACCAATAACTAATGTTCCGTAAGTACCAGAAACAGATAATCCATTAGAAGAAGTTGTTCCGGCTGTAACTAAATTGCTATTATTTCCTAAATTAATTACTGTTGAATAGCTTCCACCCTCTGAAGCAGCTTTTGCAGCTGTTACAACTAATGCTGAGTCTGCATCATCACTATCTGCAACACCATCATGAACATCTCCTGTGCTTGTGGCACCTGCAGCAACCGTTCCAGAAACCGTTGTATCTGTTACATTTGGTGCAGCATTTACAGAAATTGATATTGTGTAAGTTAATGTACTATCTGTTACTCCATCATAAGCCTTAAAAGTAAAACTATCATCAGCTTCAGAGTTTGCATTTGGGGTATAAACTAAATTTCCAATATTTGCTTTTGAAACTGTATACGTTGTAGATGTTCCTGGATTTACATGGGATGAGGTAAGATTAGTTGTGTCATATGTTAAAGTTCCAGAAGATGGTAACGTTACAATTTTGATATTTAATGCTTGTCCTGCAGCTTCATTTGTATCAGAAAGTGAAAATTCGCTTGCTTGAAATGTATGGGATATGTTGCTTGGTGTTCTATCCCCTGCTGAGGATACTTGGTTATTTTCGTTAATATAAATTGTTCCATCTGATGCAGTTGGAGCAACGTTAGCTACTGCTTGAACTGTAAATGTTAATTGTCCAACATCTAAAGCATTCGATCCTGCACTCCCTGTTGTTCCTTCATCATCTTGAACTGCATAATTAAATACATCAGTTGCTGTTCCGCCATATGTAATATTATTAGATGCATTTGCTGTGTACGTGTAGCTTCCATTTGAATTTAAAACTAAAGATCCATAAGTTCCTGTAACAGATGATCCAACACTTCCGCTTGGAATAGTTGAGCTTTCAGCTCCAGATGCAACTCCTGTAATTGTTAAAACATGGCTGGAACTGTCACTTTCATCATCACTGTCATCAATTTTATCAACTCCACTATTTGCAACTGATAAAACAAGATTAGAACTTGCTGTAGCACTAGTTGCAACTGCTGATCCATGAGTATGGTTTGTGGCTGCAGGTGCTGCATTAACTGAAATAGTTATAGTGTTAGCAGATGAGCTATAAGTTGTTCCATCTTTAACTTTAAAAGTAAAACTATCATCACTTTCAGAATTTGCATCTGGGGTGTAAACAAGATCGCCAATATCCCCTATGGCCATTTCATAATTAGTAGAGGTAATATTTGTACCATCATCAGATAAATCACCATTAGTTGGTAAAGTTACTATTTTTACATGCGTAATTGCATCCCCTGACTCAGCATCTGAAAATGCAAAGTCACTTGATGAAAAAGTATATGTAATATTTGATGGTGTTCTATCCCCTGCTGATGATGTTTGGTTGTTTTCATTTATGTTTATTGTTGCATTAGAAGAGGTTGGAGCATCATTTATACCTGTAATGGTAATCGTTAGGGTGGCATTTCCACTATCTGTTCCATTAGTTGCTGTATAAGTAAAAACATCAGTGCCAGTTTCAAGTGC
>JAHEGS010000052.1 GCA_024645005.1 Bacteroidota bacterium | reverse complement strand
CCAGCTGAATTTAATATAATATCCATTGGACGTTCAATTTTAGCATCTTTTAAAACGCCATCTACAGTTCCAGAATCATTTTCGCTACTAATAATTTTAGTAAATTCCCCATCACTTGAATACTTATAAATGTAATGTCTATCTTCAGAAGCAAAATAAACATTGTCAGAGGAGTCTATAAAAAGATCACCTGAACTCCAGTCATTTTCCAGTAAGGTAGTTACTGAATTTCCATCAATATCTATTTTTCTAAGTTTTCCGTATTGTCTTACAATTAAATCTCCACTTGAGTCCATTGCAAGTCCTTGAGGGCCTTCAAATCTTGAAGAAGATAAACTTCCATCTTGATAACCCCAATCTCTATTACCAGCTATTGTTGAAACAGCATCATTAGCCATATCAATTGCTCTGATCGCATTTTCATCAATAACATACAGCGTATTACCATCATTAGAAAGTGTAATATCTCGAATTGATCTAAACTTAGCTTCTGCTAAAGTTCCATTCACAAAATTTTCAGTCCAATCTCCACTACCAGTTATGTAATAAATTAAACTATTTCCTAAATCTATTTTTCTGATAACTCTTTCGTCATATAAATAAATAACATCAGCCGAACCACTTGCCGATCTAGCACTGGCTTTATGGATAACCATTTTACCAATATTTCTAAACTTGGCTTGAGAAATTGGTTGAGCATCTCCGGAGTGATTACCCCAATTTCCATCACCAGCTATTAAAGTTTTTGTTCCATTTGCAGCAACTTTATAAACTCTTCTTTCTTCCGCAACGTAATAATCACCACTTGTGGCTTGTACTACACCTTCTGGACTATTAAATCCAGAGGCAATACCCTCTAAATAACCATCGTCATCAGTAGAATAATCTTCATCAACTGTTGCTGTACCTCCTAGAGTTAAAGTTATTGCAGTATCAAAAGGCTTAACATTATTTAATGTTGCAGTCATTACTATATCACCATCAGCTTCTGCAAAAGTGGTTTTAGTCGTTGAAAAAGCAACAGATGTTTTTTCATTATCTACAAGATTTACAGTCAATGAATTTTGACTTCTCTTTATTCTTGCACTTCCAGAAGTTACATTTCCAGCCTCTAAAATAATAGATTCAGAAGCTTCATCAACAGTATCAGCAACTTCAGTAACTGTTAAAGTTCCTGAGGATGCACCACTAGAAATTGTAATTGTACTTGCACTTAAGGTATAATCGTCTGTTACTGTAGCTGTACTTGATCCAGCAGCAGCCACTTCAAATGTAATATCACTTGAAGCTGTAACATTATTATCAAATTCAATTAAAATTCTTCCACCTTGGTTTACATCGTGATTTTGCCAACCATTAGAATTATGTTTCACAACAGGTTTAGTTATAAAACCTGAAGAGTCTTCACTGGCATCATATGAATTCCAATTTACATATTCGCCAGAAAAAGAATGTCCGTTTATCCACTTCCAAGTTTTGTCAGTATAATCATGATTTAATCCAAGCCATATGTCATTTTTACTTATACTTTGAGCATCTAACAAATTTCTTACAGCTGTTTGTTCAGCTTCACTTTCAATAGTCCAAAGGTATCCACCTTGAGCAGCTGCCATAGTTTTTGCATCACTATTAGTTTTCCAATCGTTACTAGTAGTTTTATAATAGTATTTATGACCAGCATATTCACCAATGTATTTATAACCAAGTGAATTTGTTGCTCCTACTGCAACTGGATCAGCATTCATATCTCTTCTATTTGAGTAAAAAGAGTTACTTACAAGTATAGCATTAACAGTTAAAGTCCCTCCTCCAGCATCTGTTTCAGTTAATGAGGTAGTGTTTGATGTAAGAATAATTTGAGGTATAGATTCATCAATACCTGCAATGGTAAAAGTTAAAGTTTTGTTTGCACTATCGACTGTTCCATCATTAGCTTTAACTACAAATGTGTCAGTTGTGGAAGAACCTGTTAAATCAGCTGTTGAGTCATTGTAATAAGTGTAACTTCCACTTCCATTATCCTCTAAAGTTCCTTGAGATGGATTGGTTACAATAGTATAAGTTAAACTACTTCCCTCAGCATCTGTACCAGGAACTGAGAATGTAAGCTCATCGTACTGATCAACATTTAATGTTGCATCAGCTATAACAGGAGCATCATTTACTGGGTTCAATGTCACAGTAATTGTTCCTGCAGCACTAGCCAATCCTTCGCTATCAGTAGCCGTAAAGGTAAATGTATCTGTAGTTGTTTCAGAACCATCGTGATCGTATGAAACTTCACCTGTTCCAGCATTGACGGATGCAGTACCATTAGTTGGTGTTGAAATCGTATAAGTCATTGTTTGTCCTTCAGGTTCAGTAGAACTAGCTCCTAAATTAAAAGTAGTTGAAGCGTCCTCATTAATAGTAAATGCAACTGCAGAAACTATTGGAGCAGAATTTACTGGATTAAGAGTAATCGAAACTGTTCCAGCGGCACTTTGTACTGTTCCATCATAAGCAGCAAAAGTGAAGGAATCTGAAGTTGTTTCAGATCCATTGTGAGTATAAGTTGTAACTCCGTTAGCAACAGTGATTGATCCATTTGTCGGATCAGAAAGTTTAACAAAATCTAAGTCATTAGCTGCTGTTTCAGCATCTGTTCCAGCATAATCAATGACAATACTTCCAGCTTCATTTAAAGTATAGCTTAAATTGGTTGCAACTGGAATATCGTTGACTGCAGTAACAGTGATTGCTCCAGCTAAATTTTCTACTGTAAACTCACCATCTGAAACGCTATAGGTAAAAGTGTCTGATGTAGTTTCTCCACCATTATGAATGTAAGTGTAGGTTCCATCACCGTTATCAGATAAAACTCCATTTGTAACATCAGTTGTAATTGCAAATGCTATTCCTGTTAATTGAGTATCAGTATCCGCATAAGTTGGTGTAAAAATATTACTCGCACCTTCATTTAAGGTAAATATTGTCCCACTAGAGGTTGGAGCATCATTTACATTTGTATTGTTTATAACAACAAAAGTAGACTTACTTTCGTCGTCATTAGCATTTTTTAAATTATAAGTAAAAGAATCTTTTCTATTTTCAGTTCCATCATGTACATAAGTAAAACTTCCATCTGCATTTAATGTTAAAGTTCCGTATGTAGGATTTGCAACAACTGTTGCTGAAAGAGTTAATCCATTTGGATCTACATCATTTGTTACAACACCATTAGTAGCGTCTACTGTTAATGTCGCTCCCTCTGCATTGGTATATGAATTTGGTACCGGAATTATAGATGCGACTTCTAAAGTCACTGTAACTTCAGAACTAGTCGCCGAGCCATCTGAAACGGTGTAGGAGAAGGTATCTGAATTGAATGTAGAATTAGTTCCATCTGTTATGTAAGAGAAAGAACCATCTTGATTTAAAGTTAATTGACCGTATTGAGGGGATGTACTACCTTGGGATACAGAAAATAACGTGGAATCTGAATCTGAATCTGTATCATTTCTTAAAACTCCAATTTCAGCAGCCATTTGAGTTGTTGAATTTCTGGTTACATAATAGGTATCAGCAACACCAGTTGGTGCATCGTTGGTTGGATTTATTGTAACTGTAATCATCCCTGTACTGCTTAAAGTTCCATCACTAACACTATAGGAAAAAGTATCTGAGGTTGTTTCAGATCCGTCGTGAGTATAAACAAAATCTCCACCAGAAACTACAGCTGTACCAAAGCTCCCTTGACTTGATACATTAATAGTTAATGAGGATCCTTCAGCGTCTGAAGCACCAAAAGAAACAGATTGACTAGATGTTCCCTCATCTAAAGTCACTGTTCCATCTGGGCTAAGTGGTGAATCATTAACTGCATTTACAGTAATTGTTACAGTTGCATTGGCACTGTATACTTCAGCAGTAGATTCTTTTGCTCTAACAACAAAAGAATCAGAAGTTGTTTCAGATCCATTGTGAGTGTAGTAACCTAAACCTGTTGATGAGTCTAAAGTAAAAGTTCCATTTGAGGGAGCTGATACAATCTCGTAAACTAAAATTGCACTTTCAGCATCCGTTCCTGAAACACTTATTTCTGCAGATGCGCCTTCATCCAATGTCTTAGAAATATCAGCTATAACTGGAGCATCATTGACTGGATTAATAGTAATAGTTACTGTAGCTATATTACTGGTTAGCTGTGATGAAGAATCATCAGTTATACTAAAAGTAAATGAATCAGAAGCACCTTCACCACCAGAATGGACGTAAGTAAAAGAACCATTCGAGTTAATAGTTACTGTTCCTCTATTTGGGGTTCCGACAACAGCAAAAGATAAATTATCACTGTCGGCATCAGAACCTGATAAAGTACCATTAGTAGTATCACCTTCATTGATGGTGATAGATTGGTCGTTAGCCACAGGAGCTTCCTGAGCAAATACGAACATAGTAAAAGTTAAAAAAATAAGGGAGATTAAATTTTTCATAGTTTAATTTATTTCGATAAAAAGTGTAAAAAGTCTAGTTAGAATAGACATAAATATTTATTGTTTTTTGGTTATTAGAGATAAAAAAAGGGTATAGAATACCCCATTAAATCAAATTATAATTTAAGCAAATATTTAATCAAATAAAAAAAAGATTGTAGAAATTTAGAATTTTAACACAATAAAAATACCGTTAGATGTATTAATAAATAATAAAGATAGTTCGGTAAATATGAGGTAAAAATTGTGTGATTATAAGAAGATATATAAGAATTAACGATTCCACATGTCTTGCTCGAAATCTAAAATTTCTTTTTTAATTCTTTCAGACTCCAATATAGATTCAAGACCAGGATTTTTATAATCTTTTATGGCTCTATCACCATACACATTATCTTCCTTGTAAATAAATGAACTAAACCTTCTAGAAACTAATAATTGGTCAAATGAAATTCTATTGGCATTGTTCTTATCATTGAAAACTTGTTCTTTATGTAAGATTTTTCTGATAGTTGGATACCATATCCAAAACAGATCAGTATTATTTTTTCCATCGTCGTCCTTTAAATTTTTACCCACTGGCATTAGACCTAGAAGCCTATATTTCATTTCACCTTGTCTTTTATCAAAGTACCACATACCTTTAATCCTGTACGCAGAAATATCAATTGACTTTAATTCTTCGGCAGGAGTTTGAACTCCGTTAATCATTTCTGTAAACGAGACAACCTCAAGAACATCTTCAAAGTTCATTTTATCTTTAAAATTATCATTTCTATCAAAGTAAATTTCTGTGATATTTTTATTTAAAATATTTTCTTTTAAGATACGCCAGAGTGATTTTCTATTTTTCTCGTAAGTCTCGTCATTAATTGGAAAAAGTAATGGAAAATTTATCTTTTCATTTAAATCAATTTTTTCATAAACAATTTTTGACCAAAGAATGTCTCTTTCATCTATGTAATCGAATTCTAAAAATGAATCATTGTCAGTTTGTTTTTGATCAAAATTTTGAATACCAATCTCTGCTGGACTAGATGCATTCAAAATGTTTGACTGTGAGTATGAACTCAAAGAAAACAATAAACAAAAAGTTAATATTACGTTATTTTTCATTCAAGTATTACTATAAAATCATTCACAATATAGTTAGGATTTACGAAATCACCATCTTTTGCACTAGCTTTGATGTTAGATATTCTAACAACAGTTCCTCTTCCTTGACTATTTATGTCTGCTACAGCTTTTGGATTGTTCCTTGCTGAGTTACCTTTCACAGTTTTTGATGGAGAGTTACCTACTTTAATATCAAAAGAAGTTACCTCAATTATAAAATCATATAAAAAGTCTTTTGGTTTATTACCTGTAATCATTCCGTTAGATAAATATCTTTTTGGGATATTCTCTGTTGGTTTATAGTAAT
>JAHEGS010000046.1 GCA_024645005.1 Bacteroidota bacterium | reverse complement strand
TGCACCATTCCAAAGTCTTTTATGCCGGGGGTGTCAATAATCTTACTCCCATGCTCTCCCAAAAACATTTGAGCAAACGTGGTCGTATGCCTTCCTTTGTGATACGACGAAGAAATGGCACTTACTTTTTGGTTACTATCAGGTAGTATAGCGTTAATCAGTGTCGATTTGCCCACTCCTGAATTTCCTGCCAACAACACGCATTGGCTACCAATGCTTTTTTGAATTTGGGATATATCATCTGAATCTAAAAAACTGACATTCTGAATTTCATACCCAATAGACGGATACAGTTTCATCAAATGCTCACGGTGAAGTACCGCTTTTTTCGAATCCAAATCGCTTTTATTGAGTAGGATAGTTACGGGTATGTGATAAGCCTCTGCCGTTGCTAAAAAACGATCTATAAATCCTTGTGGAGTATGGGGTTTTGCAGGCGATACAATCAAAAAAGCACGATCAATATTGGCGGCAATAATCTGATACTGTTTGCTTAGTTTATTTGATTTTCGAACAATGCAATTCTGACGATCTTCAATCTCTTTGATCAGGTATTCATCCCCATCATGATCCAAAATGACAACGTCTCCAACAACTACTGGATTAGTACTTTTTAGGTTGAGGGTTCTGATTTTACCCCTTAATCGAGCATCAACCTCTTCCCCATTTATTAATACTTTATACCAACTTCCTGTAGATTTTGTGACGATTCCTTGCATGCATTCTGTTAAAATACCTCAGATGCAACAGCCTTGGTACTTGAAGAAAAGCTCATCGTATAAAAATGCAATGCTGGTACATTGTTCGCTTTTAATTCCTTACACTGCTGAATACACCACTCGATACCGATTTGACGAACAGCCGCATCATCTTTTGCCTTGTCTAATTCCGAAGCAAAAGGTTCTGGAATGTCAATGTTAAATATCTTAGGCAAGTTTCTTAGGTGGGCTTTTTTAGTAATAGGCTTGATCCCTGGTATGATTGGCACATCTATTCCTGCTTCTCGGCATTTTTTTACGTAATCAAAATACTTCTGATTGTCAAAAAACATTTGAGTAGTAATGAACTTTGCACCTGCATCTACTTTGCGTTTTAAAAACTTTAAATCGCTATTCATATTAGGTGCATCAATGTGTTTTTCTGGATATCCCGCAGCTCCTATGCAAAAATCTGTTTCATTGGTGTTCTTTAACTCTTGATCTTGATAGATCCCATTATTTAGATCTGTAATCTGACGAATCAACCCTAATGAATTTTTATTTCCCTTCTTTTCAGGTACAAACATCCGTTCGTCTTTAAGGTTATCCCCTCTGAGGGCTAACACATTTTGTATACCCAAAAAGGCCAAATCGATGAGTGCATTTTCGGTTTCGTCTTTGGTAAATCCACCACAAATCAAATGAGGTACGGCCTCTACTTGATACTTATTCATAATAGCTGCACAAATTGCAACTGTTCCTGGTCGTTTTCGGATGCTTACCTTGTCATATCCCCCATCTTTTCGGGGTCTTTCGATGAATTCCTCCCGATGATAAGTCACGTCCACAAATGCAGGTTTAAACTCCATCAATGGATCAATAGCTGCATATAATGAATCGATACTCTTTCCTTTCAAAGGAGGTAGAACTTCAAATGAAAATAGGGTCTGATCTGGTTTTAAATATTCCGTTAATTTCATGGCTAAAAAGTCACGTTTAGTACTTTTACTTCGTTATTTCTTCTTATAGTAACCGTTGTCTGGTCATTTTTGTTGTAGCTTGATAACGCTTTCATGTAGTCTTGAATATTGGCTATGGTTTGATCGCCCATTCCAATGATAATATCTCCTTTCAACATCCCTGATTTTGAACCTGGTCTTTCAGGTTTAACTCCATCTACTCGCATGCCCTCACCATCGAAAATATAATCGGGCATGATTCCTAAAGTAACTTTAAAATTCATCCGAGTGGTTTCTTCTGCTGCTGTCTCGGTGAAAGAAACTTCTCCATATCCATTCATCTTCTGAAGCATTTTAAGCATGTATGAAATAACAAATGCTTCGCCACCATAATTTACAATGGATGGATCATCAGTAGGTTTATGATAATAGGCATGCTGACCTGTAAAAAAGTGAACCGCTGGTATATCTGCTAAATAAAATGAGGTATGATCAGATGCTCCTATTCCACTTTCGGTAGTTTTAATTTTGGCAATTTTACGTTTTGAATAAGACACTTCACTGATGGCCTTGTTCCATGCTGGTGATGACCCAACACCATTGATAATCAATGTTTTTTGAGTTGAATCTAAATGACCAATCATATCCATATTCATCATAAAATTCACATTCTGTTCCCGCATCAAACGGCTTTTTACAAAATACTTTGAGCCCACAAGACCTTGTTCCTCTCCAGAAAAAGCAATAAAGAGATAGTTGTTGTTGAGGTATTTTTTTGGTTTTTTTAAGATAGCTCGAGCTATCTCAAATAAGCCCGCAACTCCACTTGCATTATCGTCTGCTCCGTTGTGAATCTCCCCAGGAGTTTCAGCTAAAGATCCTCCTTTCTGTCCTCGACCCAAATGATCATGGTGTGCTCCAATAACAATGGTTTGATCTGCTTGATTATCAATAAATCCCAAAACGTTATGAGCCATTTTTGTAATCATCAGTATATCGAGATTAAACTGAAATGAAGTTTGATCCAAAGCACTTAAATCCTTTTTAACAAAGAAAATTGGTATCCCACTATTATCTACCGTTTTTGCTAGCTCACCACTGGGATGCAACTCTTCGTTTCCACTGTAATAAATTACTGCTTTTGCTCCTCTTGATTTGGCATACTCTGCTCTGTATTCTACCCCGGACCATGAGATGTAGCGATTGTGTGGATGCACTCCACCTGGGATACCCATTTTAATCAAAACTACCTTGCCAGACACCGATTTACCTTTATAATCTTGATGTTTTAATCCTGCATCTTCAATCCCGTAATTTACGTTTACAACCTCTCCCTCAAAAGCACCCTTATTGGATGAAGCACTTAGAGGATAAAAATCATGAAACAACTTTAGAGCAACCTCATCCAGGACCATACTTGTATTGGATTTGGCTAACCTAAGATCAGGAGTAGGCATATACTGAAAATAGGATTCATCTTCTCCTGCCGGTTCAAGACCAATTAGCTCATATTGCTTGGCGATGTATTCTGCTGATTTTTTATCATTATCTGATGCACTCAACCTTCCTCCTAACTCATCACTGGCTAAATAGGCAATGTGCTTTTCTATGCGTTTAGAAAGTTTTTTCTCTCCAAAATGGGGCTTTTGAGCCCATGTATTAATGGAACTAACACCCGCCAATAGTAGCAATAAAATTTTTCTGATATTCATATTATGCAATGATGTTTCCTATGGTTTTAATAATTACAACAACGATAAGGACCGCAAATATAATTTTAAGCCGTTTACTCGACGACTTCTGACCTACAGTAACCCCTATTGGTGCTGCAAAAAGAAGTCCTCCAACTAATGGGAAAAACATCCCAGGCAATATGTAACCCCATTGACTCCCCTCAACATGAATCGGATCATAGGAACCATACAATAGTATCATAGGAATCATCATAATAGGAATAACACCTATTGAGATAGAGGCTGATTTTTTAATTCCCATTTTCAGATATTGGGTAAATAATGGTATCATTATCACTCCACCTCCCAAACCGGATAGTCCTGCAATAACTCCAGTCAACAGTCCTGTAAATGAAAATTTAAACATGGATGGTTTGGTTTCGTCTGACACAATAGCATTGCTCTTATACAGAAATTTCAGCAACATCAACACCAATAAAAAGATGAAAAAGATGCTGAAAGAGGATTTGTCATACCAAGAACCATTAGCAATTAGATAGGATAGTAAGACACTGCTAGGTACTGCAGTCAAACAGGTAAATAGAATTTCTTTAGGATAAAATGCGTTGAGTTTATATTGCTTGTATGAACTAATTGCCCCAGCAAAAAATGTTGCAGCAAAAGAATTTGCTAAAATATACTTGGATAGTTCTGGATCTTCATAGCCAAGATGAATCAGTGCTGTACTCAAAACAGGCACAAAAACGATTCCACCGCCCACGCCAAGCAGTCCGCTTATAAAGCCACCTACTACACCAAAAAAAACGAGAATAAGAATAAATGTGAAGTCCAAAATTAGGGTGTTAAATATTGGTTATACGTTGTAAAGTCTGAGAGTATTTCCTTAGATTTAGTCCAATCCATATCATCATCAAATTGCACTTCAATTTCGCCACGTTGATAGTGATAACGACTGATAATTTCTCGCTCAAGAAGTTCTTTTAATTCCAATTTGTGATTTTCGGTATCGTTCTTTTTTATGTTCTCCATGGTTGATTTTAATTCATCAAACTCAGAGGATAACAAATCATAATATTTATCTTCTTTTGCTTGTGATTCCAATTGTTCTATGTCATTTTCTGTTCGGGTTACATAGTCATAATCTTTGTCTTGAATAAAAACACAGAAATCAGCATACAAACTATCGGACACATCAAATTTTAATGGTGATACAATGGAATCATGCCTACTTCTGTAGCGAGTAGCATAGTTAAAAAGCAAATGATTTTTAATCAAACTCTGTGACAATTCTGAAAATGCTGCAGACTTAATTTCTACATCAGGTTGAATCCCTTCACCGTCAATTACTGTCCTTCCATTTCTAGTTTTAAAAATTCGCTTTGCACTGTCTGCCACAGCCAAGGCCTTACCCTCTTTCTTGTTACTGTAATCTAGTCGTTGAATCAATCGACCACTGGGTATATAGTATTTTGAAGTTGTGATTTTCATAGAAGTGTTATATGACAACCCTTTGGTGGTTTGAACCAAACCTTTACCAAATGAGTTTCGACCCACTAACACCGCACGATCTAAATCTTGAAGAGCACCTGCAACAATCTCACTTGCTGATGCAGAATTTCCATTGATAAGAACAACCATTGGCGTTTCTATGTCTATGGGAGTATTCATGGTTTTAAACGATCTATTATCTTCTGGAAACTTCCCCCTTGTTTCGACAATAAGCTCTCCTCTAGGCACAAAAATATTTACGATATTGATGGCTTCGTTAAGAAGACCACCACCATTATTTCTAAGATCTAAAACTAACTTTTTAACCTCTTGATTTTTAAATTCTAATACAGCATCTCTTACCTGTTTGCCAGCATTGGGCGTAAAACTGACTAACTTAACATAACCAATATTATCTATAACTCCAGCATAAGCAACATTTTTGGGGGTAATGTTTTCACGAATAATGTCTTTTTTAATCCTCCCGACAGATAAACGATCGACTTCCACTGAAATGGTTGTTCCTGATTGCCCCGTCAATAAATCATGAATCTCTGATTTCGACTTGCCCTTAACAAGAACTCCATCAATAGCTATAATTTCATCTCCAGCCCTCAATCCTGCTTTTTGACATGGCTTACCTTCCAGGGGAGAATCAATAAAAATACGTCCATCAATTCTTCGAGTTGAAGCACCAATTCCAGAATAGGTCCCTGTAACTTGGTACCTGTAATCCTCAGCTTGAGCCTCGCTATAGAAATCGGTGTACGGATCCAATGACTTTAACATGCCATCTATAGCTGCCCTAATCAGTTTTCCAGGCTTTACTTCATCGACATATGTTGTGTTAACTTCTTTGTAAACATCAGCAAAAATGGATAGATTTTTAGATATTTCGAAGTAATCACTAGCCTTGAACGCTACCAAGAAAAAAGCACAGATTACAGGGATGAGAATGTATTTTTTCAAAATGAAATTTTCGTTCTCACAAAGATAATTAAAGTCCTCGTTTGAATCGCCTTATCTGAATGATATTAACTCATTATGATTAGCAACTACTGTTATCACAATAGGGGAATACACTACTTTTTTTACACTTACACAGAGAAACAGCTACTTTAGATTTGGAGAGTTGGCAAGACAGGTTCTTTTCTACACAACCTTTTGT
>JAHEGS010000091.1 GCA_024645005.1 Bacteroidota bacterium | reverse complement strand
CCCCCAACAATTCGGTCAACTGCATCTAAAAAATCTTGCTTCTGAACGAGCTTTTTGTTGCTTCTTGCTGCAATCAGTGCTGCTTCATTACACATATTGGCAATATCTGCACCACTAAATCCAGGTGTCTGCCTCGCTAGAAAGTCAACATCTAATTTTTTCTCCACTTTTATGGGTTTTAGATGAACATCAAATATTTCTTTTCGCTCATTTAAATCCGGCATATCTGCGTAGATCTGGCGATCAAATCTTCCAGCTCTTAGCAATGCAGAGTCCAAGATATCTACTCGGTTGGTTGCAGCCAACATAATAACACCCGTATCGGTGCCAAAACCATCCATTTCAGTTAGGAGTTGATTGAGGGTATTTTCACGTTCATCGTTACCACCCTGCATCGCATTTTTCCCTCTAGCTCTACCGATGGCGTCAATCTCGTCAATGAAGATAATACATGGTGCTTTCTCTTTGGCTTGCTTAAACAAATCTCTTACCCTACTCGCTCCCACACCCACAAACATTTCTACAAAATCAGAACCCGATAGCGAAAAGAACGGAACATCTGCTTCACCAGCAACTGCTTTTGCCAACAAAGTCTTTCCTGTTCCTGGAGGGCCTACAAGCAGTGCTCCTTTTGGAATCTTGCCCCCAAGCTCTGAGTATTTTTTTGGGTTTTTGAGAAAATCCACTATTTCCATCACTTCCTCTTTTGCCCCTTCTAATCCAGCTACATCCTTGAATGTAACATTCACTTTAGTATCCTTATCAAAGAGCTGAGCTTTTGATTTTCCAATGCTAAATATCTGACCCCCACCTGGACCGGCACCGCCACCCATTCTTCGCATGATGAACATCCATATCAATCCAAAAACAACAATATATAGTACAATGGATACCAATGGATTATCCCAAAAATTCTCTTTAACCTCTGGATTAATAACTACCTTTTCTGAGGAAGATAAGTCTTTTTGTGCTTCCTTTACCTGATTGTTGAAATACTCATAATCTCCAATATCTGATAAAAAATAGGTATACGAATTTGACCCAGAGAAAGCACTTTCGGGAACATCTTTTTTATACTCTTCCGCTTTTTTGGCTTCATCTGTTAGGTATATTTCAGCACGACTTCTATTGATTACACTAATTTTTTTGACATCTCCATTCTCAACCATCGACAATAGACGATCTACAGTAACTTGTTTTCCTCCAGACGGATTCATAAAAGTCATAATCAAGAAAACAACTGCTAATATGGCATATATCCAGACATAATTAAATTTTGGTTTCCCTCCTTTATTTTTATTCATATCAAACGGGTTCTGTCTATTGCCTTGGTTTTGGGGCTTTCCCGTCTTTTTATTTTGTTCTGACATTAATTTAGATGTTCTGTTTAATATATAGTTTAACAAGCATTATGCCATTCCGTTTTGGGGATTATGAAGTCTGTTCTTCTAAGCCATACCCTATTCCCAACGATGTTAATTTAGGCAATGTTATGCTAAAATAGTTTTAAGTTTGTGATTTAAAATTAATAATACACATGTACGACTCATTACAAGCTAAGTTAACTCAAGAAATATCAGAAATTAAAGAAGCAGGGCTTTTTAAAAATGAACGCATCATTACAACACCTCAAGGAGCAAATATCGCGACTCATAAAGGAGGTGAAGTTATTAATTTTTGTGCCAATAATTACTTAGGCTTAAGTTCTCATCCAAAAGTAATTCAAGCAGCAAAAGATGCGATTGATTCTCATGGTTATGGAATGTCGTCCGTTCGATTTATCTGTGGGACACAAGATATTCATAAAGAATTAGAACAGAAAATATCAGAATACTTAGGCACAGAAGATACCATTTTATATGCCGCCGCTTTTGATGCGAATGGTGGTGTTTTCGAACCCCTTTTTGACAATCAAGATGCTATCATATCTGATGCTCTGAATCATGCAAGCATTATTGATGGAGTGCGACTCTGCAAAGCTCATCGATATCGATATGAGCACAATAACATGGACGATCTTGAACATTGTCTCCAAGAAAGTCAAGAACACCGAAATCGAATCATTGTTACCGATGGCTCTTTTTCTATGGATGGGACTATTGCACAGCTAGATAAGATTGTGGACTTGGCCAATAAGTACAATGCCGTTGTCATGATTGATGAATGTCACAGCTCAGGATTCTTGGGTAAAACAGGAAGAGGCACCCACGAACACTGTGGAGTAATGGGTCAAATTGAAATCATCACGGGTACTTTGGGTAAAGCCTTGGGTGGTGCAAGTGGTGGATTTACTTCTGGTAAAAAAGAAATCATTGAAATGCTCCGACAAAAATCACGTCCTTACTTATTTTCAAACACACTTGCTCCTAGTATTGTAGGAGCCAGCATAGCGGTATTGGATATGCTTAGTGAAACCACTAAGCTGAGGGATAAACTTGAGCACAATACGCAATACTTTAGGACCAAGATGACCGAAGCTGGATTTGATATCACACCTGGAGTGCATCCCATTGTCCCTATCATGCTCTATGATGCAGTAACTGCCCAAGAAATGGCTAATAAACTATTGGATGAAGGAATTTACGTAATTGGATTTTACTTCCCTGTTGTGCCAAAAGGAAAAGCCAGAATACGAGTTCAGCTATCTGCAGCACATGAGCAACATCATTTGGAAAAAGCGATAAACGCATTTATCAAAGTAGGCAAGGAGATGAAGGTGATTGATTGAAACTAAACTAAGATCATTTTCTACCTCACTTTCTCCGCCAACACATAGTCAGCAAACCCGTACCAATCCCAATATACCCCTCCTCTTACATAGCCCTTGGTTAGTAATTGAAGTGGGATTTTGATGGGCATTAAGGCAATATTCACCCAGCTTCTGTTTTTGCCAGCAGCTTTCACCACGAAATTTTCTTGCATAAAGATGTTGGCCACTTCTTTGATGGAATAGATTCTCACATGGGTGTCATCGTCAAAGAAATTAAGCGTTTCTTTTTTGCTAGGAAATGAAGCACTTGCTTCGCAAGGAAACTCGATGTAAAACAACCCTCCTTTTTTTAATTTTTTAAATAATAATGGTAGCACTTGATCCCCATTGTGAAGATGCTCAATGACATGACTCATGATGATAACATCATAAGAATCATCCGGGATTTTTTCAAAGTTCAACTCGGTTAAATCCAACTGAATAAAATCATCCATAGCTTGGATGTCATCAGCTGTGTTATCATAATTCACATCCCTATCCACCCCCGTATAATGACAATCGGGCAACCACTTTTTGGTAATCGAACTGGAGTGACTACCTGACCCTATATCTAATATTCGGAAGTCCGAGCGGTTAGAATGCTTTTGTATAGTCTTTATCCGAAAAGGTTTTAGTTTGACACTCATAATTTAGAAACCAAGCTCGGTATCTCCACACATATTCTCTGGACGAACCCATTGGTCGAATTCTTCTGCTGTTAAAAAGCCTAATTCAATCGCTGCCTCTTTCAGGGTTGTATTATCACTATAAGCTTTCTTAGCAATTTTTGCAGCCTTATCATATCCAATATGCGTATTTAAAGCCGTAACCAACATCAGTGAATTATCCAGTTTGTTTTTAATTTCTGGTAGATTAGGTTCTATTCCCACAACACAATTATCATTGAACGAAAGACAAGCTTGACCTAATATTCGTGCACTTTGGAGCAAATTGGCTGCAATCAAAGGCTTAAATACATTGAGTTCAAAATGCCCATTGCTACCTCCAATACTTACCGCAACATCGTTACCCATAACTTGGGCACACACCATAGTGAGTGCTTCGCATTGTGTCGGATTCACCTTGCCAGGCATAATAGAAGAACCCGGTTCATTACTTGGGATAATGATCTCTCCTATACCACTTCGTGGACCAGAGCTTAACATCCGAATATCATTACCTATCTTCATACAACTGACAGCAGCTCTTTTGAGAGAACCATGGAGTTCAACCATGGCATCATGAGCAGCCAATGCTTCAAATTTATTTTCAGCAGAACGAAATGGCATCGCCATCTCAACACTGATTTTTTTGGCAACTAGCTCGGCATATCCTTTGGGTGTGTTTAAACCTGTACCCACTGCTGTTCCACCTAGGGCAATTTCTTGAGCACCTATCATGGCATTTTCAATGGCATTGATACTTAGCTCCAATTGTCTTCGATAGCCCGAAAACTCCTGACCGAGTGTTAAGGGTGTGGCGTCCATAAAATGAGTTCGACCAATTTTAACCACATCTTTAAAGTCTCTTGCTTTCTTTTTGAATGAATCTTTCAAAACCTGAAGCCCAGGTATTGCAAAATCCACCATCTGTTTATACACCGCAATACTCATTGCAGTTGGAAAAGTATCATTACTACTTTGGGATTTATTGACATCATCATTGGGGTGCAATACTTTTTCTGTATCCGATAGTTTACCTCCAGCTAATACATGACCCCGATTAGCAATCACCTCATTGACATTCATATTGCTCTGTGTGCCACTCCCGGTTTGCCATATGACCAGAGGAAATTGATCGTCTAAATCGCCAGCGATGATCTCATCACAAACTTGAGCAATTAAACTCATCTTTTGTTCGGATAATACTCCCAACTCGTGGTTGGTCATAGCCGCACATTTTTTTAGAACGGCAAAAGCTCGTATGATTTCAGTGGGCATTTTTTGATTCCCAATTTTGAAATTTTCAAGCGAACGTTGCGTTTGAGCTGCCCAATATTTGTCTGCAGGCACTTGGATTTCACCAATACTATCCCTTTCTATTCTATATTCCATTGTACATTAAAGTATATGCAAAGTTAGTTATTCACATATCTTATCAGAATATCATAGAACCTAAATTATAGCTTTGTTTAAAATAAAATAAACCATCATGAGAAATTTTTTAGTTATTCTAGTAACACTTGGATTCTTTTTTAGCAATACTGTTCAAGCACAAGAATTGACCAAAACACAAAAAAGAGCACTTAAAAAGGAGATTAGAACGTACAAAAAGAACCCCGAAAAATGGGTAAAAATGCTCAATAAGCACGATGCAAAAGTAAAAGAACTCAACGATGAGATAGCAGAACTGAATGCTCAACTAAAAGCATCTGAATTAGTTGCAGAAAAATTAGCAGAACAAGTAAAATTGGAGCAATTACGTTATGTTGAATTAGAAAAAACTATCCCAACCACTAAATTGCCCGATGGCACAGTATATCAAGTTCAAATGGGATTCTATCAATACCTTGATTTAGTCTCGTTTAACGATAAACTAAAAACAGTTCGAGCGGAAGAAATTGACGGCAAAAAACGCTATGTTATCGGTCATTTTGAAAATTTATTAGATGCCGTTCAATTTAGTAACGACATTAAACGCATTGGTGTCACCGATGCATTCGTAACAGAATATATCGATGGCGAACGCAACATGAACTTTGATGCCTATGAGGGATTGGGAGAATAACACTTACATTATTTCAAGCTAATTCCATTCTCATTGAGTGCCTTTTTAATCCAATCTAGTTCAGCTTTAATCTGCTGATTTTCAGTCTTTAGTTCTGAGTTTAATTGATGTAACTCTTTAATTGCATTTACATAAGATACATTCAGAGCACTAACATTAACCGTAAGATATCCATCCTCGTCTTCTTTAACACACTCGGGGTAAACCTCTCTCAGTTCTTGAGCTATAAACCCATGGTACTGTTCTGCTAATACATCCTCATTCCATGTTTTGTCTTCCACATTTTTATAATGATAACTTACAGGATTCAACTGAATGATATCAGATAAACCACGAGTATATTGACCATCTATATTTTTCAAGCGTATATCTGAACTGTTAACCCAAGAACCTCCTCCAGGCTTAGCAGCATCACTAGTTCCAACCTCAAATAAATGACCAGGGTTCGTTACTCCAATACCTACATCACCCCCACTTTCAATGACCATACGCTCTGAAAGCCCCCCAGTTGTTGCAGTATGGAAGGTTATCTCAGCAGGTGCACGTGTTCCACTTGGAGTTCCATCGACCAAAGCACCTATACGGACCGATTCATTATAAACTCCTCCACCTGTATGACCTCTAAATGAAATCCTTCCTAAATCATCACTGCTTTGAACACTTGTTGGTGAAGAAATTGTACCC
>JAHEGS010000011.1 GCA_024645005.1 Bacteroidota bacterium | reverse complement strand
ATAACATTTTTGCATTACAAAAAGCAATGGCCAAAAAACAGAAAAATCAGGTTGTTGAAATTTTAAATTATTTTAAGGCGAATATTCATAATCATCCTATTGTTATGCTCAATGCCTCTCTGTTTAACTATTTTAAAAAAGTGGCGATGGTTCAGAGTATGAGTATAAAAACTGACAAAGAAGTGATGTCAAGCGTGGGTATACCTTTTTTTGCAATTGGAGAATACAGGGAAGCTGCAAGGAACTATGCTGGAAAAAAAATTGTGGATGTTATTAGTTGTTTAAATGATTGTGATCTCAAATTCAAGGGAATAACTCAATCAGCTAAAAACCCGGAAATACTTTTCGAAGAGACTGTCCTTAAAATACTTGGGATATAGTCCCAAAAGTATTACCTTCGAAGGACTTTTATTTAAATAAAATTAATTAAACAAATCAAATGAAAAAAGCACTACTTATTGGATTGATGTCTACCTCATTATTGTCTTATTCTCAGTCGAGTGTTCAAGAACTCAATGTGCCCAATGCTCAAGAAGTTAAAGTAAATGTATCTGCGGTAAAAATAATTGACAATGAATATACACCAGGTGAAGTCGTTACTAAAAAAGCCACGGTTGTTAAAAGAAAAAAAGCAGTTAATTACGATTACATTGACCTAGGAAATACCTATTACGATCTACAAACAAACTCAAGTCCAGGAAGAAGGATTGTACTTCACTCAGATGGAACAGTATCTGCAGTATGGACAACTAGCCCAGATGCGGGTACAGGTTATCCCAATAGAGGTTCAGGATACAATCATTATGATGGTACAAATTGGTTGACAGGAAGAGATAATAAGATTGAAACCAGTGGAAGAACGGGTTGGCCATCAATTATGCTACTAGATGATGGATCAGAAATGACTATCGCTCATGAGTCCAACACAGGTGGTTTTGTAACTTCAAGAAACAGTGCCAAAGGCAATACTTCATTTACTAGTTCAGGAGCAATTCTTGATGATCTTTCAGAACCAAATACCAATCGTGTTCCAATTTGGAATAGAAGTGGTACTTCAAATGGAAAAATTCATATCATATCAAACTATTGGGCAAGTGAGTCCAATGGAGTGCCTGTTGTTACTCTAAATGGAGTTGTAAGTCCAACAACATATAGCAGGTGGGATGTGAATGGCGATACAGCTGATATTGCTCATGCTATTCTTCCAGGTTATGACAGTACATTGTTTGCTGGGGGAGGTGGAGATAGTTATGCTATCGATGTTAGAGACTCAATAGTGGCTATTCTTTTAGGCGGTTTAGGTGATCCATTATCACTTTGGAAGTCTACTGATAATGGGGAGACTTGGACTTATACTGATGTAGATAGTTTACCATACAAAGGTGAAAGAGCTCCAGCTCAATTATTGCTCTCCGGAGATACTGTTCTTACTAATGACGGTTCTGTTGATGTGATGATTGATCCAACCGGGAAGGTACATGCTTTTTGGGGATTGGGAAGAGTTTTAGGTGCCGAGCCTGATGGGGATGATACTACTGGCTTTTCTTTTTTCCCTGGGCAATCACAGATAAGACATTGGAAAGAGGGAGATGCTTCAACTCGAATTGCTGGTTCAGGTTTTGATTTGGATCAAGATGGACAATACAATGTCACCAATGAGACTTTTAATGGTTTGGACGCTAATGGCAATGTACCTAGTAATCTACTATCAGCTACTAGAACTGGTTCTACATCTATAGTTACCATGCCATCTGCAAGTGCGGACGAAAATGGGAATCTATTTGTTGTTTATTCTGCTCCAGTCGAAAATCAATTACACTTCTTGAATGCCAATTTTAGAGATATTATGGTTTCTTATTCAACCGATGGAGGTGAAACATGGAGAGGTCCACAGAATTTAACCCAAGATGGTACACAGGAATGTAACTTCCCGTGTGCTGCTAAAATTGCTAATGATTACCTTCATGTAATGTGGCAGCAGGATGCAACTCCAGGTACATTCCTACAGAATCATTCTGCAAGTGCTGGTTCTCACCCGAATGAGCTTGCCACAATGAAGTATGCTGCAATTCCAGTAGCTGATATTATCAATGATGTAATTGGAAATGATGTAAGAACTGCAGGAGTTGACGAGGTTAAACCTGCAGAAGTTTTTGTAGTAAGTCAAAACCAACCGAATCCGTTTAATGGAACTTCTGAAGTATTAGTATACTTAAGAACTAGTTCAAAAGTTACTCTCACGGTTACCGATATTCTTGGTAATGTGTTGAACCGTGGAGATTTAGGTTTGATGAACGCAGGAAACCACAAACTTACCATTGATGCCAATGGTTTGTCTAGTGGGATGTATTTTTATACCATTGCTACTCCTGAACACCAAGTAACAAAAAGAATGCAGGTGAAATAATATTCACATATCTAAAAAAAATCCGCCATGCTTCATGGCGGATTTTTTTTGGGATAAACTTTTAACTTGTAAAGATATTATTTTTACATTTGCAGCCCTTTAAGAGGGATCATATGCGGGCGTGGTGAAATTGGTAGACACGCTAGACTTAGGATCTAGTGCCTCACGGTGTGAAGGTTCGAGTCCTTTCGCCCGCACTCCAACGAATAAAGCCCTGGTAAAACAGGGTTTTATTTTTTATTTCTCTTGGGAGATTAATATTAAAAATAGACTAATCATTATAATCCTACTTAATATCCTTACGTGATGAATGTAACTTTTAAAAAAATAGATGATTTAAATGCGATTATTAGCATTGAAGTTAAAAATGAAGATTATCAAGATAATTTGAATAAACAATTCAAAGATTATCGAAAGAAAGCGAAGATTCCTGGTTTTAGACCTGGGACTGTTCCTTTAGGAATGGTGAAGCAGATGATTGGTAAAAGTGTATTATTTGAGGAAGTTAATCGATTGACATCTGAGGAGTTATACAAATATCTTCAGGATAATAAGATTGATATCTTAGGTCAGCCAATGACTAGTTCAACTATGGAAAGCGAAACAGATTTTGATAATTATGGCGATTTTACATTTCACTTTGATTTAGGACTAGCTCCTATATTTGATTTGAAGATTTCTACCAAGGATAAACTCACTCGTTATGAGATTGAATTAGACGGTAAGGAAGTTGAAACTGAAATTAAAAATTTAAGAAGACAAAACGGAAAACTTGAAAATATTTATAAATCTGAGACTGAAAATGATTCTATTGTTCTTTTAATGACTGAAATCAACTCCAAAGGTGAACACAAAGATGGAGGTGTATTTGAGCAAGAGGTTACGGTTTTGCCAGAGGTAGTTAAGAGCAAAAAAGTCAAAAAACAATTGTTAAATATCAGTGTCGGTGATGAAATAAAACTCAATGTTTTTGATTTATTTAATGATAACGAAATGGTGATTTCCCATTCGTTAGGTATTGAAAAAGAAGCGGTCGGATCTTTGAGCAAAAATTTTACTGGAAAGGTTAAAGAGGTTAAACGTGTTTTACCTGCGGAACTTAATCAGGAATTTTACGATTTAGTAATGGGTCCTGGTGCAGTAACTTCTGAAGAAGAATTCAATAAGAAAATCGAAGAGAATCTGAATTCGTATTACGTTGCAGAATCTGAAAAGCAACTTGAAGCTGAAATAAATAGTGTTTTAGAAAAAAATCATCCATTGACTTTACCAGACGATTTTTTAAAAAGATGGCTTCAAGGGACTAAGCCAGAAACTTACACTGCAGATAAAGTAGATGAACTTTATGCTAACGAATCGAATGTGTTGAGAAAGCAATTGATAAGAGAAAAAATTGCTGAACAAGAAAATGTTGAAGTTTCAGACGAGGATATCAACCAAACTTCATTTGCTTATACTGCTCAGATGTTAAGGCAATATGGTCTTAATAACCCCGATCCAGCGATGATTCAGAACTTTGAGGCGAAGAATAGAGAAGAAAAAAATTACTTGCTACGAATTAGAGATGTGGTAGTTGAAAAGAAGGTAATCGACAAGGTTAAGGAAATGATTACGATTAAACCTAAAAAAATATCGGTTGATAAATTTTATGACGAAATCAAAAAATTTAACGACAAAAAGTAGGAGTTTTGATTTTAACCCAATCGGTATATAAATAATAGTTTCTTCAAGTTTTCTCTGGATTTACATTGCTTGTAGTTGTTTTTTGATGATAACTAACGGGCTAAATGTTTAAATTTGAAAATTATAAATAATAACTAATGGATTACGGTAAAGAATTTAAGAAGTACGCAACTAAACATATGGGAATCAGTAGCATGAAGGTAGATCATTACATTTCAAGCTCTATTCAGACCCCTCAAGATATGACAAGAACAGTCATAGAGGAGAGACAAATG
The DNA here is from genome assembly GCA_024645005.1 of Bacteroidota bacterium. Lineage (GTDB taxonomy): Bacteria > Bacteroidota > Bacteroidia > NS11-12g > UBA9320 > UBA9320. Next base: position 27,175 of record JAHEGS010000011.1, on the reverse strand, counting down.
CCATTCAGAGAGGTTGATGTATTTTCCAGATTAATGGCTGATCGTATCATATTTTTAGGCACAGGTATCGATGATTACATAGCCAATGTAATACAAGCTCAATTATTGTTTCTTGAAAGCTCTGATGCCAAACGAGATATACAGATATATATCAATAGTCCAGGCGGGTCAGTTTACGCAGGTCTTGGAATTTATGATACGATGCAATACATAGCTCCAGATGTAGCAACAATTTGCACTGGTATGGCAGCAAGCATGGGAGCTGTATTAATGTGTGCAGGAGCAAAGGGAAAGAGAACAGCACTTAAGCATAGCCGAGTAATGATTCATCAACCCTTAGGAGGAGCTCAGGGTCAGGCTACTGACATGGAAATTACTGTAAAAGAAATTATTAAGCTGAAGAAAGAACTATACGAAATTATAGCTCAACACTCTGGTCAAAAGTTTAATAAGGTTGAAAAAGATAGTGAGCGTGATTTTTGGATGACAGCTCAAGAAGCTAAAGACTATGGTATGATTGATGAGGTTCTCATCAGAAAATAAATCTTTGTTATGCAATTAACATGTTCTTTTTGTGGAAGGAGTAAAGGAGAGGTAGGATTACTTATCTCGGGTATCGATGCTCATATTTGTGAAGATTGTATTCAACAAGGCAATGAAATAATTCTCAGTGAGTCGGGAGCAAAACCACTCAAGAAAAAAGAGGTATTATTTGATTTAAAAAAACCAAGAGCAATAAAAGCACTGTTGGATGAGTATGTTATAGGTCAAGAGAAAGCAAAGAAAACATTAAGTGTCGCAGTATATAATCATTACAAGCGATTGTCTTTCGAGTCTGAAAAATATGATGTCGAATTAGAAAAATCGAATGTTCTTTTAATTGGTGAAACTGGCACAGGTAAAACACTATTAGCAAGAACACTAGCTAAGTGTCTTGATGTTCCTTTTTGTATTGCAGATGCTACTGTATTGACAGAGGCTGGTTATGTGGGCGAGGATGTGGAAAGTATTATATCTCGATTGTATCAAGCTGCAGATTATGACAAAGAGGCGACTGAACGGGGTATAATTTATATTGATGAAATTGACAAGATTGCTAGAAAGTCTGATAATCCAAGTATAACTCGAGACGTTAGTGGTGAGGGCGTCCAACAGGGTCTATTGAAAATATTAGAGGGCACTGTTGCCAATGTAGCTCCTCAAGGGGGTAGAAAGCATCCTGACCAAAAGATGATCAAGATTGATACTAGAAATATCTTATTTATTTGTGGAGGTGCTTTTGATGGCATTGATAAAATTATTAGTAGACGTCTCCAAGCTGATGCTTTAGGTTTCAAATCAAAACCCAAAGAAGAAATAAAAACAGACCAATACCTTGAGTTTGTCATGCAGGCTGATGTTAAACAATTTGGACTTATACCTGAAATAATTGGAAGGATTCCAATCTTAACAGCACTAAAACCTCTCGATGCAGAAACATTAAAATCAATTTTACTAAAACCTAAAAATGCTTTAATACGACAATATGAAGCTCTTTTTCAGATGGAAGGTATTGAGTTAGAAATATCAAGTAAGGTTATTGATTACATTGTTGAAAAGGCTCTTGAGTTTAAGCTTGGGGCCAGAGGATTGCGATCAATTTGTGAGGAGATTTTAAGTGATTATATGTATGATTCTCCATCTGAGGATTCGATTAAAAAAATTAGTATTGAGATTAAAGATGCTAAAAAAGTTATCGATAAATTAAGACTAAAGGCTGCATAGGTGTATAACTAAGTTCTTGTTGTCTTATTTTTTTTGTTTGCTTTGAAGACAATTGTGCGAGTATTCAAAAAAAACGATCCTAAAGTAATCAGAGCGTGGACATTTTACGATTGGGCTAATTCTGTTTACAACCTTATCATATCCACTGCAATTTTTCCTATTTTTTATCAAACCGTTACAAAAAATCACGCTTCGAAAAATGGTCTAATTCGTGAAATTAATGGTGAGAGTGTTGATATGGTCATGTTTTTGGGTAGAGAGTTTATTAATACAGAATTGTATTCATACGTCTATTCTTTATCATTTTTGCTGGTAGTCATTATGGTTCCTATCTTATCAGGAATTGCAGACTACTCAGGAACAAAGAAACGATTTATGCAGTTTTTCTGTTATTTGGGTGCTGCTGGGTGTATCTCGCTTTATTTTTTTGATGTAGAAAATCTGGAGCTAAGTATGTTGCCTTTATTTTTTGCTAGTATTGGTTTTTGGGGGAGTTTGGTCTTCTATAATTCTTTTCTGTTAGAAATTGCAGATAAGGATCAACATGATCAAATTAGTGCAAGAGGTTTTGCTCTAGGTTATATTGGAAGTGTTTTATTGTTAGTGACAATTTTGTTGTTAACTCAAGTTTTAGGAATTATGCCGGTTCGTTTTGCATTTGTATTAGTAGGAGTTTGGTGGATAGGATTTGCTCAGTATACCTATTATTATCTCCCTAATTCAAGCCACTATGAGACGAGAGAGAAACAACACAATATCGTTTGGTATGGTTATAGGGAGTTAATGAAAGTATGGAAACAGTTAAAAAACTACAGAAAAGTAAAGTGGTTCTTAGCTAGTTATTTTACGTATAACATGGGCGTACAAACTGTTATGCTTTTGGCGGTTTTATTTGCAAGTAAAGAGATAAATTGGATTGATGACGGTGAGTGGTGGCAGTCAGATAAGATAGGATTAATTGTAAGCATTATTTTAATTCAATTGATTGCGGTTATTGGAGCTTATGCCCTTTCTCGTTTATCTAAAAAAATAGGTAATCTTAAGACCTTAATGGTGTCTACATTTATCTGGGTCATTTGTACCATAATTGCTTATTTTATTCATTTTCCTCTCGAGTTTTACTTCTTGGCAACTATTGTAGGGTTTGTTATGGGAGGAACTCAATCGTTGAGTCGATCAACCTACAGTAAAATGTTGCCCAAAACAGATGATCCTGCATCCTACTTTAGTTTTTATGATGTTATGGAGAAAGTGGGGCTAATTATTGGTCCATTTTTGTTTGGACTTCTTGAGGGCATATTTGGCAATATGAGAATGTCTGTTTTGATGATGATGGTTTTCTTTGTAGTAGGATTCCTTTTACTCAATTTCACAAGAATTATAGAGCGAAAAACGCTAACTACCCAAAACTAACATGCTAAAAAAATACCTGTCTGATATCGCTTTTATGCAGGTATTAAATTTACTTGTTAAACCAGTATGGATTTTGGTAATTGATAGAGCAGTTCAGAATACCCTTACACAAGAAATTTATGGAAACTATTTTGCATTGTTCAATTTTAGTTTGATGTTTTTTATTATTCTCGATCTTGGATTAAATGGCTATAATACTACAGAGATTTCCCGTGATACCAATAAGATAGTTTCCTTTGCTGGAAACATTATAGGGCTCAAGATTTTATTGATGATTTTATACCTAATCGCTGCTTTTGGTGTGGGAAGTTTGCTTGGGTACAATCGATTGGAATTTAATCTACTTCTAATTCTCTGTATTTTACAAATCATAACATCATTTAACCAGTATCTTAGATCGATAGTCTCAAGCCTACAAAAATTTAAGTGGGATGGCGTATTTATGGTATTAGATCGGGTTGTCATTATATCCATTTGTAGTGTGCTAATTTGGGGTGGAATTTCAGATTGGGAGTTAACTATTAATCGTTTTGTATATGCACAATTAATGGGAGTTAGTTTGGTCACCATTTTACTTGTTGTTTTTTTAAGAAAGCAATTATCTAAAATTAGCATTTCATTTCAATTTCAGAGGATTGTGCCCATTCTTAAAAAGTCTTGGCCATTTGCTTTATTGATAATGTTGATGGGATTATATAACTACATGGATAGTGTCATGCTAAAACTTATAATTGGTGATGAGGAGGCTGGGGTTTATGCTTTAGGGTATCGTTTGTTCTACGCTTTACTAATGTTTGCACAAATATTCAGCGGTGTTTTACTGCCTTTTTTTAGCAAAAATATAAATGATGTTAATGTTGTCAGGCAGGTTAGCAATTATACGTCTAAGTTGCTTTTGTTAATTGGTTTTTCAGTGATCTTCTATAGTTATTCATATGGTATGGACATTATGCAATTGCTATATCCTGATAAAGCTACGGCGGCAAGCTCTAATGCCTTTGTTATTTTAATGTTCGGTTTCATAGGATCTGTATTAGTTCTTGTCTATGGTACTTTATTGACAGCTGCATTAGAGTTGAAATATTTGAATATGGCAGCATTTGCTACACTTGTTATAAACCTCGTATTAAATGTCAAGTTGATACCTCAATATGGAGCAAGTGGAGCTGCCATAGCTACATTGGTGAGTCAATTAATATTTGGTGGGGTATGTTTTATGATAAGTTTTCAAAAGTTTAATTTCAAACTAAAGTGGGTTGATATTTTTAACCAATTGGGTGGAGTGATGATGTTGTTGATTATTATCATATATTCTAAACAATATTTTGATAATGTCCTCGTTCATTCGGTATTAATAGCAGTGGTAGTATTGTTGGTCGCATATTTATTCAAATTGTTTAATGTAAAACACTTGAATAGATAGGCTCCTAATAAAAAGTTATTCATCATAATAACATACTTTTGCAAACCAAAAAAACTAAATGAAACAAAGCAAAGAGTTTGAACTCAATTTTACTGAAATTGCATCGATTATTTGGCAAAAGAGGAAACCCCTCATCATTGTTGGATTTATTTCGATTCTTTTATCTTCTATCTTTTCTGGTCCGTTTTTTATAAAGCCTAAATTTAAATCTGAAGTGGTTTTTTACCCTACCACTATTAATTCAATTGGTAATGCCATGTTTACAGATTTAACCCAAAGACAAGCAGACCCTCTAGCGTTTGGTGAGGAGGAAGAAGCAGAAAATGCACTGCAATTATTGAACTCATCAGCTTTACAAGGACGAATAGTCAGAAATTTTGATTTAATGAATCATTACGGAATTGATGGTCAAAGTCCGCTCACAGACTTAGCTAAGGAAATGGCTAAAAATATTCAATTTAAACGAACTAGACATTTAGCAGTTAGTATTACAGTACTAGATGAGGACCCAATCAAATCTGCTGAAATAGCAAATGGAATAGCAATTTTATATGATTCGGTTAAGACTGAAATTCAAAAGCAAGTTTCACTCGAAGCTCTTCAAATTGTAAAAGATGAGTTTAAAAATAAAGAGGCTGAAGTATGGGATTTAAGAACACGATTAAAAGATCTAGGCCAAAAAGGAATTACTAATTATGAGGAGCAAAGTAGAGCAATTTCAGAGGAGTTGTACAAGGCAGTTAGTCCTTCAAAGATTAGTTCTCTAAAGAAACAACAAGAAGAACTTGCAAAATATGCTGGTGAGTTTACCTATTTGAATGAGACGTTGATTCTGGAATTGGAAAGTCTCAGTAAGCTTAGAAAGCGATTTGAAAAAGCTAAGGTTGATGTTGAAAAGACGCTTCCTCAAAAATTTGTTCTAACCAGTGCCTCTCCAGCAGAAAAGAAATCATATCCCATTCGTTGGTTAATTGTACTTGTGGTAACAGCGATTGTAACTTTCTCGAGTATTGGTGTCTTGTTGATTAGAAATAATAAAGAAAATCTGCTCGAAAAGTAGATGGGCACATGGTCTGATACAAAAGTGGTGTATGGTACGGCATTCTGTTGTTTCATTTTTAGTTTTTTCTGTATTTATACTGAATTATATCCATTATTATTTATACCAGTTGGGTTTTTTGCAATTTGGTCGACTATAATAAAACCTAAGTATACACTATATTTTTTGGCATTTGCAACCCCTTTATCTGTTCATTTAATTGATGAGAGGTATAGTACCGTTAATTTAAGCCTTCCAACTGAGCCTTTGATTATACTTATTTTTATTGGGGTACTTTTAAAATTACTTACTTCAAAAAAACTTTATTTAAAGGAGCTTAAAGTGGCTTTAAGTATTTTGTTATTGGTTGATTTTGGATGGTTAGCTATTACTTCGATAAACAGTACAATGCCCTTAATATCAACAAAATATGTATTGATGAAAAGTTGGTATTTGGTCGTTTTTTATTTTTTACTTGCCAAGTATTTTAAACGTTATGATGTAGTTAAGAAGTTTTTGTGGCTATTCATCGCCTCAGTTTGTATTTTGGTAGTGTATACGCTATGGCAACACAGTCAAGAAGGATTTGGTCGTGCAGCAGCATATACAGCAATGAGACCCTTTTTACCTGATCATGGAATGTATGCAGCATGCATTTCATTTGTTATACCTGTTCTTTTCGTATTTGCTATACATGGAAAGAGTTTGGCTTATTCATCATTTGTTAGGGTTTTATGTTGGAGTCTTTTTTTCTTTTTAATAGTTGCTGTTGCTCTTTCGTTTACAAGAGCATCATGGGTAAGCATTGTAGTTAGTTTGTTATTGTATGTTGTTCTTTTATTGAAGGTACGTTTTCACCATGTAATGATCCTCGGTTGTGTGATACTAGGAGTGATTTTGAGCAACATAGATGATATACAGACGGATTTATCAAGGAATAAGAAAGAATCGGATGATAACATCGAGAATCACTTACAATCAGTTGGAAATGTAACGTCAGATCCTTCAAATTTAGAACGATTAAATCGGTGGAGTTGTGCTGTTCGCATGTTCGAAGAAAAACCAATTATGGGTTGGGGGCCTGGAACGTATACATTTCAATATGGTCAGTTTCAATTGCCACATCAAATGACAATCATTAGTACAAATGCAGGTAAGTTAGGAGGAATACATTCTGAGTATCTCAGACCATTAGCAGAGAGTGGTTTGATAGGAGCGTTACTTTTCTTGCTTATTGTTTTATTTGTTACCGCTCTTGGTTTTAAGCATCAGCGGGTTTTGATTGGTGTTCCTAGGGTGTTAAGTCTGGCTGCATTCCTTGGATTAATCACCTATTTTGCTCATGCTTTGCTCAATAATTATTCAGAATTTGATAAAATAGCAGTACCATTGTATAGTTTCATGGCAATCATAACAGCCATCGAAATTAATTATAGAAATGTGGAGGAAGATCACCAAGAATAAGTTAGGTTTATTGGGGTTAATCTTTATTACTGGATTAACGATTATTTCTTTATTAGGTTATTTTGTAATTCCAGATTCCTCTCCAAATGCTAATGATATCCATCTTGAAATTGCTTTGCAAAAACCCGGATTTTCTGTAGATTTTCTAACGATTAGTGAGATACCACAAAAAAAATCAACCCCATTGTTGAGTCATTGGCTTTTTGGTTCGCCAAACCAGTTGAAAAAAGTCCCAATTATGGGGTTGAGTGGCCAAGATAGCTTTGCTATTTTTGATAAAAAGGGAGTTTATTTATGGCAGAGATTAGATAGACCCATTGTAGAAGACGACCTGAGTCGTTCGACCTACTACCTTGGTACAGACCGATACGGAAGAGATATGCTTAGTCGAGTTATCCTCGGGGCTAGAATATCATTAATGGTTGGGTTTATGGCCGTATTGATTACTATGATTATTGGAACGATGTTGGGGCTTTCAGCGGGATATTTTGGTGGTTGGGTCGATCAGACCATTCTTTGGCTAATAAATGTTATTTGGAGTTTGCCTAGTTTATTGATTGCGATAGCCATAAGCTTTGCTTTCAAAGAGAAGGGTATCTATCAAGTTTTTTTAGCAATAGGTTTGAGTATGTGGGTTGAACTTGCTCGAGTAGTCAGAGGGCAGGTGTTACAGGTTAAAGAAATGGAATATATTCAAGCGGCAAATGTTCTGGGGTTTAGTACTTTCCGAATATTAATCAAGCACATTCTCCCTAATATAATGGCTCCTATAATTGTAGTCTGTGCAGCAAACTTTGCCAGTGCCATATTGCTGGAGGCTGGTTTGAGTTTTCTTGGATTAGGTGTTCAGGCACCAACACCCAGTTGGGGGAGTATGATCAAGGAACATTACAATTATATTGTCTTTGATGCTGCCTATTTAGCCATTATTCCAGGTGTATGTATTATGTTACTGGTTATGAGTTTCAATTTTCTGGGAAATGCTTTGCGTGATGCGTTGGATGTATAGTTTAAATGAGAAAGAAAGACCTCAAAAAAGATCATTATATAGATTAATTCCAGTCTGTATCCGAATCAAATTATTTTATATCAGTATGTCTTTAATGATGCATGCTATGATTTAGAGCAATATATTCCCTTGGAAAACAAGATTTGCAGGGCCACTTAATACGATGTTTTGAAAACGATCTTTTTTCTTTTCAAAGCTTACATGAAGGCTACCCCCTTTGGTTTGTAGTTTTTGTTTGAAGTTTTTTTGCGTGCTATTTTGCTCAAGATAGTGAGCAATTGCAGCAGCTGTTACCCCAGTTCCACAACTCAATGTTTCATCTTCTACTCCACGTTCGTATGTGCGAATGTGTAAAATTCCATTTTTAGGTTCGAGATAGTTGACGTTAATACCAACTTCTTTAAAACGTTCACTATAGCGAATTTCATGAGCTGCTTTGATTAAGTCAAATTCGTTTATTTCTTCAGTGTAGGCGATGTAATGAGGTGAACCTGTGTTAAGTATGTATCCCATATCTTCAACAACAATAAAATCAACGTCGTGCATTTTTAGTTTGACCATTTCTTCATCGATCTCTGCAGCGTGCTCTCCATCATTTGAAGTGAATTTACACTGGTCAAAAATCCAACCGAGGTATTGAGCATGCTTCACAGCACATCTACTTCCATTTCCACAAAAACTCGCTGATCCATCAGCATTGAAGTACATCATTTTGAAATCAACATCTTCTGTTTTATTCATAAATATAATACCATCCGCTCCTATACCATATTTGCGATTACACAAGTTGATGATATCTTCAGTCGGAAGGTAGCCATCCAAATCATGAATGATTATAAAATCATTGCCAGTTCCTTGGTATTTATAGAATTGAATTTTGTCTTTATTCATTAAGTACTTTCAGCAGTATAGGGTTAGTAATGGGTGCAAATTTATGGGTTGTATTGCTTTTTGCTATACTGTAATATTGGTTGCCCTTTTTGAGGTATAGTCTTTTGTCTAAAGATGATAAAGCGATGTTTTCATTTGGGGTAATTCCATATAACTTAAGGGTATTTCCATCATATTTGTATCCTTTAAAACCAACCACACTCTCCCAGTATTCAACTTGAATAGTTGATTTTTTTGTTCGGATTTTCTTGTCTGTTTTTGAACGTTGAACCACGCTATTATCTGTTAATTCATTAACTATATTAGATGAAGTTTTGATGTTATCCCTTTCTTCAGTATTTGAGAGTAATTTGATGCTTATGTAGGATGTCGCTAGTAGTTGATCTTTTCGTATAATAGAATCATTCCTAATTTCATCACTTGCAAATGATTGCGTGTTGCCCGAAATTGATTTTGCATTATTAATAACAGTGTCTATAGTTGATATAGATTGTTCCATGCTGTAGTCAGCTATTTCTATATCTTCATTATCTGAAACCATTTGATCTTCAATTTCATTGATTTCAGTATCAATCTCATCTTCTAGTGCTTCATTATCATCTAATTTTTTTTCGACAAGTACTTGTTCTAATGATGGAGCTTTTGCAATTAGTTGCGTATCTATTGATTTTTCTTTGGGAAAAATTGAATCAACATGAACTATATTATCATTATGCTCTTGTTCATTTAGTTTAACTATTGGGTTTGAATTGTCTGTACTATCTTTTGAATGACCTAAGGTTGATTCCTTAATGATAAATGGTTTTATCGAAAAAAAGATGATCAAAATTATTCCAATTGAAGCAGCAATTGAAAGTCCTGTCTTAAAGACTGGACTTTGTTTTTTTTTCTCTTTAGCGATATTTTTATTTATGAAATCTTTGAGTTCTTGGGTTCTCACTTCCTTGATGCCATCAATAATAGCCTGTTGCAACTCTAGCTTGTTCCGCAAATCCTCCTCTTTTTTTAGTCTAGCCTTAAAAGCGTCTAGCTTACGACCTTTCAACTCTCCAGATAAGTACGAATTGATAAGTTCATATGTTTTCTGATCGGTATTCATATGAAGTCGTCCTTTTGATATTGTTCAAGTACAGTGGCTTGTAATTTTTTAAAACACTGGTATTTTTTGCTTTTTACGGTATTTGTATTGGCAAAATTTAGTTTTTCAGCGATACTTTTATTGTTAAGCCCATCGAAGTAGAAATATGCGAGTAATCTGCGACATGTTTCGTCCATCTCTTGTACAATTTTTACGATAATAGCATGATCCAGATTGATTGAAGTGCTTGATGCTTTCATTGTTCTAGAGTGTGTTGCGTCAACACGCCTAAATCTGCTTCTTTTTTTGAATTCCTTAAACCATTTGTTTTTTGCTATGGCTATCACATAGGTTGATAGTTTTGCTTGCAATAAAAATGTTGGTTTTTGTACATTTTTCCATAAAGATATAATAGTTTCTTGTACAATGTCATCAATGTTATTGTCATCGCCTCCATTCTTTAAGATGAAACTTTTAATGAGGCTATGGTATTCTTTATAAAGATGTAATAGAATTTTTTCATCGCCAGATTTTATTTGTTCTACGATGTGCTCATCAGATATTTTTCCAAAAACGAACATTTAATGGATTATTTATACCTTTTAATCGATAAAGGTAAATTATCTGATATTACATTTAAAATCTTGTTCGTTTGAATCATGGTTTTAATTAGGAGGTTTCATTGCAAATTTATGAAATTATTGGCCAAAAATTAGTTATAACCATTTTGGAATAAAATTTGTTAAATATTAAATAACGAGAAAAATAAGATATGAACACAACTAGTCTGAATTTTAAGAGAGTTTTGGTATTAATTGCCATTGGTACATTGGGTGGTATGATAGCATTAGGTTTAAATCAAATGTTATCAGAAAAAGAAACCTCCAAGAATTTTAGTTTGCACCAGAATGCCAAGTTTACATTGGCTGAAAAAATGTCAGATGCACCTATTGCATTTGATTTTGTTTCCGTTTCTGAAATTGCTACTCCAGCAGTAGTGCACATAAAAACACTTGTAAAAAGTGCATCTAGAGGTCCGTCTATGAGTCCATTTGAAGATTTTTTTGGACCAGGTTTTAGGTTTCCAGATCAAGGAGGAGCTCCACAGCAAGCGTCCGGTTCTGGTGTAGTAATTAATAGTGATGGATACATTGTTACAAATAATCATGTGGTTGACAATGCAGACAAAGTAGAGGTGGTTTTAGATGACAAGCGGACCTATGTTGCTGAAGTTTTGGGGGTTGACCCAGAAACTGATTTAGCTCTATTAAAGATTGAGGAGTCGGATTTACCTTACCTTAATTTGGGTAATAGTGATGAGTTAAATATTGGTGAGTGGGTGGTTGCTGTTGGGAATCCATTCAATCTAACAAGTACAGTTACTGCTGGAATAGTAAGTGCAAAAGGTAGAAATATTAACTTGTTACGTCAACGTGGCGGAGAATATGCTATTGAGAATTTTATCCAGACCGACGCTGCAGTCAACCCTGGTAATAGTGGTGGAGCACTCGTTAATACGAAAGGAGAATTGATTGGTATTAATACAGCCATTGCTTCACAGACAGGTTCTTACTCTGGTTATTCATTTGCTATACCTATTAATTTGGCCAAAAAGATTATTTCAGATTTGAAAGATTATGGAGAGGTTAAAAGAGCCATCTTAGGTGTTCGAATTCAAGACATTACTCAAGAGTTGGCTGACGAAAAAGGATTAGATAGTCTAAATGGAGTCTATGTGCCAGCTGTTTCAGAGGGTGGTAGTGCTGATCAAGCAGGTATAAAAGATGGCGACGTTATTCTAAAAATAGATGATGAATTTGTCAATAAGTCTTCTGAACTTCAAGAGCAGATTAGTAAATATCACCCCGGCGATAAGATCAGTGTTCTCGTTTTAAGAGATAATAAGAAAAAAACAATTGAAGCTACACTTTTATCAAAGGACGGATCTAGTAAGATCGTAAACGAGCTTAAACGAGAGGAGAAAAAGATACTCGGTGCTGAAATTGAAAATATCAGTAGAGATGAACGTTTATCACTTAAGATTCGCAATGGTGTCAAAATAGCAAAACTGGGTAATGGACAGTTGAAAACAAAGGGAATTCCTGAAGGTTTTGTGATTACTCATATCGATAAAACACCCATTTACACGACTTCTGATGCAGAAAAGGCATTTGATCAGAAAAATGGAGCTATCCTCATAGAAGGAGTAACTTCTGAAGGTAATAAAGAGGCTTACGCGATTCGATTAGATAAGTAGAATTTTTGTTTTTGTATTAAAAAAGGGGCGATTTAAAAATCGCCCCTTTTTTAATTTAAAATTCAAATCCGTTCCAAGTTTCAAATTTCCAAATTTCAAGAACTTGGTTAATATGCATAGGGTATGGGGCGTATGCACTATTTGTACTGACCAAGGTTAAGCTTTGATCTTCTTTAATCTTATTGTACAATCGTTTAAATACAACTCCGTCATCTTTGGTGACTACGATATAGTTTTCTCCATCTTTTATATCATTCCAATCCTGTAAATAGCTAGCAGTTACCCATGAGCCTTCACTTATTGGAGGCATGCTATCTCCTTTAATTTGAAAACTTCGATATGTTTTGTTTTTAGGTAAGAATGGGAGTTTGAATTTGGGTAATCCTTCAATGAATTCTGGGTCAGCATAGCCGTTGGTGTATCCAGCTTGTGCTTTCATGCTAACAACTTCGATGTTTTCTTCATCGTTAGCATCAACACTCACAGTAAGAAGGCGTAATTTCCGACCTCTTAAATCTGCTTCACTACCTTTGAGTATTTGCGTTAGCTTGAAATGAGTGAGCTTGGATAGATCATGTCTCACTAATCCGTCTAAAGTTACATTGAAATAATCCGCAATTTCAATTTGAATGTCAAAAGGGGGCTGGACTCCTCTCTCGTAACTGTTTAGTTTTGATCGAGTTAAATCTAACGAGTCAGCTAAGTCTTGCTGAGAGATTCCTTTTTTTGTTCGTAGTAATTTAATGTTTTTGTCAAAATACATGGTGATGCAAATATATATAAAAGATTAAATTATTATCAAATAAAAGATAATTTTATTGTCAATCTATAATGTGAATTATTATCGATTTTATTTAGTAAAATAGATGAAATAAATACATATTTTTGCTAATGTTAATCTAATAATGGGAATATTCAACTTTTTTACACAAGATTTGGCTATTGATTTAGGCACAGCCAACACACTAATTATGCATAAAGACAAACTAGTTGTTGATGAGCCTTCCATTATTGCGGTTAACAGAGCCAGTAAAGAAGTTCTTGCAATTGGGTCAGAAGCTCAGAAAATGCATGGTAAGACACATGAAGACATAAAGACTGTTAGACCACTGAAGGATGGTGTTATTGCTGATTTTGAGGCTGCAGAGCAGATGATTAGTGGGTTTATCAAAATGATTAACACCAAAGGAGCCTTTGGTAGCCCTCAATTAAGAATGGTTATTTGTATTCCTAGTGGAATTACACAAGTTGAAAAAAGGGCGGTAAAAGAGAGTGCTGAACGATCTGGAGGTAAAGAAGTATACATGATACCTGAGCCGATGGCTGCAGCAATTGGTATTGGTGTAGATGTTGCCGAACCAATGGGAAACATGATTATTGACATAGGAGGGGGAACAACAGAAATTGCAGTAATCGCTTTGTCTGGAATAGTTTCTGATGAGTCAATTCGTGTTGCTGGAGACGATTTCACCAATGATATCATTGAATATATGAGAAGGCAACATAATTTAATGATTGGTGAACGAACTGCCGAAAATATCAAGGTTCAAGTTGGAGCTGCTCTTCCTGAATTAGAAACACCACCAGAAGACTATCCTGTAAATGGTAGGGATTTAATGACTGGTATCCCAAAACAGATAATGGTGTCATACACCGAGATAGCACTTGCTTTGGATAAATCAATTTCTAAGATTGAAGAAGCAGTCATGAAGGCATTAGAGTTAACCCCACCAGAATTGTCAGCTGATATCTATCAAACAGGATTATATCTTACAGGGGGTGGAGCACTATTGAGAGGTCTAGATAGAAGAATATCTAGTAAAACAAAATTGCCAGTCTATGTAGCTGAAGATCCACTAAGAGCTGTAGTAAGAGGTACATCAGTTGCACTTAAAAACCTCAAGAGTTATAGGACAATATTCACTTAATGCAACGCCTATTTGCGTTCATAGAGCATAACTTTCATATCATATTGTTTGTGATTCTACAAATAATATGTGGTTTTTTGATTTTTAGTTTAAACCCATACCAACAAGCCACTTTTTCTAAATCGGCCTTAGGTATTACCTCTAGTATAAATAAGCTGTCTTCTGATATTTATAGCTATTGGGATCTTAAAAATCAAAATAGTTGGTTGCAAGATCAAATTTCCCAACAATTTAGAGAATCGTACCCTCAAAGTCTCAGTTATTTAAATGATACTTTCCATATCAAGGATACTGCAAGGCATCCATTATTTGACGCTATTCCCGCACAAGTAGTTTTTAATACGGGCTATAAGACAAATAATATATTTATAATTAACAAAGGTTTGAATCATGGGGTTGAAAAAAATATGGGTGTAATTTCGTCACAAGGGGTAGCCGGTGTTATATTGAGTTCTAATGAAAATTACAGTGCCGCAATGTCTTTGTTGAACACAAACATGAAAATTATCCCATACATTAATGGGCAAGAATATTTCACTGAAATTTTATGGGATAATACTAAACTCAATAGCCTTACTATAAATGGTATTAACAAACTAGAGAAGTTAAATATTGGTGATGTTGTATCAACGGGTAATTCATCATTGTTATTCCCAAAAGGAATTCCGATTGGCTATGTGTCAAAAATTACGAATACACCTAAGAGCCAATACTTTGAATTGGAAGTTAAAACAGCCACCAATTTTAGGGATTTAGAATATGTTTTTGTGATTGTCAATAATGAGTATTCCAATTTAAAGAAACTACTAACCAATGATTAGGCTTTTGACATACTGGACTTTGGTTATTGGATTCCAAGTACTGGTTCTCAATCACCTGGATATTTCTTCATACATATATCCGCAAGTATTTGTTACTTTACTACTCACCTTACCACTACATTTAAAGAAGACCTATCAATTTTTAATTGGATTTGGTTTGGGTTTGGTTATGGATTTATTCGTTTATTCACCGGGTATTCATATGTCAGCATGTCTTTGGTTTATCGCCATTCGAATGATTATTTTAGACAGACAAGATTTAAAAGAGCATGCTAATAATAAGTTGGCTTACTCAATTAAAACAGCTGGATTTTCTCCATTTTTCTATACTACTCTTATTTTGATCTTGTTCTATCATTTTTATGTTTTATGGCTTGATGGAATAGGAAATATACAGGTTGAACATATGATTATAACTGTACTTTCTAGCTCACTTTTAGCCCTAACAATTATCGGTGTATTTCAAGCATTATCATTAAATAGATACGAGTGAGAATTTATCGATTATACTATGTTTATGCAGTAGTAATACTGGTAGGATTAATCTATGTCTATCGTCTATTTCAAATTCAGGTAATCGATGATAAGTATGCTTTAATTGCAGAAAAAATTTCTTTAAGAAAACAAACGGTGTATCCTCAGAGAGGACTAATTTTTGATCGAAATGACAAACTACTCGTCTATAACGATCCAGTTTATGATTTGATGGTTTCAGTTCCTATAAAATTGAATGAGTTTGATACTTTGGGTTTTTGTGAATTATTGAATATTGATAAAGAAAAATTTAATCAGTTTTTGTCTAAGGCAAAGCGAAGATCGTATAGGGGGAAGTCGGTGTTTAAAAAAAATATATCGAATGTTACATATGCTCGAATACAAGAACGACTCTATGAATATAAAGGATTTTTCTTTGAAATACGCCAAGATAGAAATTATAAATTCAATAGTTCTGCTCATTTACTTGGTTATCTCGGGGAGGTAACCAAAAAAGATTTAGAACTTCAAACGGAGAGGTATTATGAACAAGGGGATTTTACGGGTAAAAAAGGTGTCGAACGATTTTATGAGAAACAGCTCAGAGGTAGAAAAGGAGAGCGATATTTCTATGTGGATAGATCCGGAGTAAATAAAGGTACCTACAAGGATGGAAAACTAGATTATGAACCAGTAGATGGTCAGAATATATCATTATCTATTGATATTGATCTTCAGCAATATGGAGAGAAACTATTAAATCATAAAATGGGAAGTGTTGTGGCTATTGAACCTAAAACAGGTGAAATTTTATCACTCATTTCGAGTCCTTTTTACAATCCTGCAAATTTTAATATACAAAATAGGGGTAAGTTTTATTCGCGAGCAATACAAGATCCTACAAAACCCATATTTAATAGGGCAGTTAGTGCTCCGTATCCACCTGGTAGTACATTCAAGCCTATTATGGCTTTGATAGGGTTGGAAGATGGAGCGATAAGATCATCAACACATTTTAATTGTGCAGGTCAGTATCGACTAGGAAAGAGAATAATTAGGTGTCATTTTCATCCGTCTTATACAAGTTTAAAACAGAGTATTGCGAGTAGTTGTAATACCTACTATTGTAATATTTTTAAAAATATGATGCAATCCAATAAAT
Source organism: Bacteroidota bacterium (assembly GCA_024645005.1). Classification (GTDB taxonomy): domain Bacteria; phylum Bacteroidota; class Bacteroidia; order NS11-12g; family UBA9320; genus UBA9320. Next base: position 10,452 of record JAHEGS010000011.1, on the reverse strand, counting down.
ATAAAAATTCAGAGGATGCATATAATAGCTGGAGGTCCTATCTAACAAGTTTTGGATTGGGCAGTAGGTTGGGTATAGATATTTCGGGGGAGTATAAGGGGTGGTTGAAAGAATCAACTTATTATGATAAGATGCATGGAAAAGATCGTTGGAATTACGCACGGATTATTTCATTGTCTTTTGGTCAAGGTGAATTGGGGCTTACACCTATTCAAATTGCGAATGTTGCTTCGATTATAGCTAATCAAGGATATTACTATACTCCTCATGTTATCAAAAAGATTGAGGGAATGAAAAGTATACCCAATCAATATTTAATTAAAAATCATACTACGGTTTCACCATCAAATTTTAAACCCGTAATAAAAGGGATGCAAGAGGTTACAATCTCGGGTACAGCATCTCATATTGCTATCGACAATATAAATATTGCTGGTAAAACGGGTACAGTACAAAATCCACACGGAAAGAATCATTCAGCATACATGGCGTTTGCCCCGGTTGAAGATCCTCAAATAGCAATTGCAGTTGTAGTTGAAGAATCAGGTTATGGTGCTTCTTGGGCTGCTCCAATTGCACATCTCATGATTGAAAAGTATTTGATGCCTGACACGATGAAAGAGTCAAGTCGTCCAATTCTGGAAAAGCAAATGATGAATTCTGATTTGATTCCATACAAATACAAGAGTAAAATTGATAAGTCCTTATATGGAAACTAAATCTCGCATTGATATATTAGCGTTGTTCTTATTTTTATCAATAGCAATTATTGGTATTGCTAGTGTTTACTCAGCGACTTCAAATCAAGGTGTTTTTACATTGTTTGAGGGAAGAAGTGGAAAGCAATTAGTCTGGCTCTTTGCATCTGTGTTTTTGGGTGTAGTAATTTTTCTGCTGAATGCGAATTTCTTTGAGGTATTCAGTATGTATTTCTACGTTCTATTCATGCTACTCTTAGTTCTTGTGCTTGTTATTGGAATAGACATTAATGGTGCAAGATCCTGGATAAAATTAGGGTCATTTAGCTTACAACCCTCCGAATTTGCGAAGTATGGGACAAGTTTTGCTGTTGCATCAATTATAAGTAGAATCGGTTTCTCTTTTCAAAATAAAAATGATATCATCAAATTAGCTGTTGTAACACTCATTCCAATGGGGCTAATTATTATTCAAGGTGATATGGGATCAGCACTTGTTTTCTTAAGTTTTATACCAGTCTTTTACATCGAAGGATTAACCCCAACAATCATCCTAATTGGTTTGTTCATGATTCTTATATTTGTGCTAACATTGGTATTTAGTGCCTTGAATTTCAGTATTGCGGTACTTTTAATATTGTTTGTTTTTTATGCCTTCACATATACAAACAAAAAACTGTTAATTCCTAGTTTAACCATTGTTGGATTAGCCATTGTTTTCAGCATGAGTGTCCAGTTTCTGTTTGATAATTTTCTAAAAGAACATCAACAAAAAAGAATTCAAGTTACATTAAACTTGATTGAAGATAATAGAGGAGCAGGGTATAATGTAAATCAATCTAAAATTGCAATTGGTTCTGGAGGGTTTTCGGGGAAGGGTTTTTTGAATGGTTCGCATACTAAGGGGAACTTTATACCTGAACAAGAGACTGACTTCATTTTTTGTACTATTGGTGAGGAGGGAGGATGGATAATGAGTAGCATTACCTTAGCACTATATATCGGATTTATTCTGCGACTTTTTTATTTATCTTCTCGTGCTAAGAAAAAATACAAGCGAATTTTTATTAGTAGTCTAGCATCCATCATATTTTTTCATGTTCTCATTAATATAGGTATGACAATTGGTATTATGCCTGTAATAGGAATACCATTACCACTTGTTTCTTATGGTGGATCGTCCATCCTTGCTTTTGGATTATTTATTTTTACTGCTCTCAAAATGGATGCGACTAGAGACCAAGACTTAGAATCAGTTTTTTCATGACTAAAGTATATCAGTTAACCTACGGACCTTTTGCAGAAAACACCTATGTTATTGCAGATGATGATTCAAATGCTTTAATTATTGATCCTGGTATGTATCATGCTGAGGAAAATGCTCAATTTTTTGAATTTTTGAATTCACACCAACTAAAACCATGTCGATTAATTTTAACTCATGCTCATTTGGACCATGTTTTTGGTGTAAATTGGGTGAATAAAACGTATGGAATCGTTCCTGAGATTCATCATGAAGATCGATTTGTTTACGAGTCTGCTCATAGTGTAGCAAAACAATATGGATTGCAGATGGAGGAATTGATTGAAGGTGATTTTTCGTTAGTTCATGGTCAGAAATTTGAATTTGGTGAGTGTAATTTTACAATTATTCATACTCCGGGTCATTCACCAGGAAGTGTTTGTTTTAGGAATGATGATGAAGCATACATTGTTAGTGGCGATGTATTATTTCAGGGAAGTATAGGACGAACTGATCTTCCTGGAGGAGATTATTCTGTCCTTATGCGATCTATCAACGAACACATCATTAATTTGAATAAGGATACTGTTGTATACTCTGGTCATGGACCTATAACAACAGTTGGTCAAGAGTTAGTCACTAACCCATTTTTACAAGCATAAAAAAAGCTACTTCTATGAGTAGCTTTTTGACGATTGGTTTAATTTCTTAATTTTCTTGGTTTTTGAATGCGTCCAAATCAAAAAGTAAGCTGAATCTTATGGTGTTTTGAAGAGGGTGTCTTCTGGCAAAAGGTTGAAGGTAAGCAGCGTCAATTTGGAAAACATTATACTTGAGACCAGCACCAAATGTCATGTATTTTCTGGATCCTTTAGTGTCAGCCTCATAGAAGTAACCAGCTCTTAGAGCAAATTGCTTTGCATACCAGTATTCAACACCAGCGGAAATGGTTATTTCATTCAATTCTTCTCTAAATCCTCCAGGTGCGTCAGACAAAGAAGATAGCATACCATTAATGAGGGGTTCATCCACAATTACTCTACCAGATATTTCGCCTAAAGAATCATACGTGTACTGAGGAGTAGGAACGAGTAATTTGTTGAAGTCAACACCAAAACCAATCTCGTTATATTCGTCAAGTTGTGTATTCCAAAAAGTTCCCAACCTCAAGTTAATTGGAATGAAGTCTCGATTTGCTTCAGTAGTGTATGTGATTTTGTTTCCAATATTACTGATATTTCCACCAATAGTGTAGTCGAATTCTTTACCACCTAATTTAGTGTCATCTTTGTACGTCATGGAGATATCTCCGGCTCCAGCCATACCAGCTTTTATTTCCGTTCCGCTGGATCCAACTTGACCTCTTGCAAGATCAGATAAAATAAACCTTAAAGCTACTCCTAATGATAAATTGTCAGATAATTTTCGGGCATATGCTCCGTCTAAGGCAAATTCTTTGGGTTCATAGTCTCCCGTTGATGTTCCTTGATCGTCAGTAAACTGAATGTCACCAAGTGTAAAATATCTTAATGATGCAGCAAATGTACTTTTATCATCAATTTTTTTATAACCAGACATATAGTAAAACCAGATATCAGGAACTAATTGTCTTAACCAAGGTGCTGCTGAAATTGCCATGCCACCATCGCCTTCAACAAAAGCTAGTTTTGAGGCGTTCCAATGGATGGAATTCGCATCTGCGGAGGTTGCAGCTCCTAAATCTCCCATTGCTGCTGATCTAGAATCAGGAGATATAAGAAGAAAAGGGGCAGCCGTGGTTATAACGTTTCTTTGTCCAAGAAGACTCTCTTTAGATTGAAGACCACCTTGAGCATTAACTTTAGATGTCAGAAGTAGACAGCAAGCTATTAATAATGTGTTTAAATTTTTCAATGTTTTTTCAATAAGAGGCAAATGTATCATTAATTTTTTTATTAGTTTATGATATATAATTTTTGGTTTTTACTTGTTTCAGTTCCATCTTCAGCTTTAAGCTTCATAGTATATAAATATACTCCTCGGGCAAGTTGATCACCATAATCATCTCTACCATCCCATGTTATTTCAGAACAATGTGTTTCGGCATTAGGGATTACTTGTGTTATGGATTTAACTATCTTACCAGACACAGCTGTAACAATTAAATTGGCTGTGATGTTTTGTCCAGGTTTATTATGGTCAAAATGAAACTCGGTATTTGTAGTGAATGGATTTGGATAATTTAGGAGATTATTCATTGATATTGATTTGTCCTCGCTTACTATAAATTCGGTGTATGATTCTTTAGAGTTATTATAGACATCCCAAACTTTTAGCTTTAATGTATGTCTTCCTGGAGTTAAATTATCAAAGGGATATTCTATAGTTCCTCGCTGATAACTGTTTAATTCCGGTTGGTAGTAATCATTCAGTATGATGGATTGTTCATGATCAGTTCCCTGGTCTAAAATGGCTTCCATCTCTCTCCCAATTCCGCTTCCAATGGTATTGATACCATTACTATCCATCAAACGGGCTATTAGCAGAGGGTTAGTTGATGTTAATCCACCAAACACCCAGCTTTCATCATCGATATACAAATCCAATTCATCAAATACATTATCATCAACAACATTATCTGAAGTCCCACCTATTTTATAATTCAACTCCGTGCCACCAGCGTGTTCTAATCCATCTTTAGCGTAATAAGATAGTTTGCCATTACCCACATTGTAAGCAATGTCTTTAGGTACTACAAATTGAAAGTTGAATGTACCATTTGTAACAGAAACCTTACCCTTATATATAATTCTATTCTGTTCCTCAAAAGATATAGGAATACTTTGAGGGTCTTGACCTAGTGTATTGTATTTGGATGGTTTGTCATAAAATGTTGGAAATAATTCTCCATTAAAATTGTCAATTCGTTGATTGTCTAAGTCTCTTATTTCACCTTCAATAGTTATTAATTCAAGAGCACCTAATGTATCATTAAACAAACCAACTTCTTTGCCATTTACACGAGTACTAACTACATTGTATTTAGGGCTTAATAAGCTCATAGCGGGATCCCCCAATAGGATGAAGCATCGTTTGTTGATTTCCTCTGAAGGATCAGCGTTACGTGTTTTTCTGTATGCCTCGCCAAGCGTGGGTAATTCACCATTGACTCTTTTAAGCAGATTGTTATTTAATAAGTTGGAATTTAAATCTGTATTGGCACCAATATAAACTACACGAGTTGTAGCTATCATGCCTACTGCACCACCATTGGGATTAAGAAGCATTAATTCACCGGGAGATTCAATTTCAAGATTATCAATTTTTGCAAGCTCACAACTAGCTGTAATATAAAAAGATAATTTGTCGTAATTCGTCCAACTTGAGATTTCAGGTCTTGTTACTACCCGTTCGTGAGCCATCCCATTCTCACCTCCATGGCCGACATAATTGAAGATAAGTGTTCCTTGTGAACTAATCATTTTATTGATGTCTTCGTTAACTTTAGGGTATTTATTGCCACTGCCAAAGGAAACTTGTTCATAGGCATCCATCCATATTTTTTTGATGTTGTATTCAGGACTTTGTTGTTGAATAAATTGTGTCATGTTTTCTGATGGTTGAACATGACGATTTTGATCCTCATCATCTCCTAAAAAAGTAAGTGTTTGCATCCAGTTTCCTCTACTTTCAGCTGAGTTGTAATGGATGATTTTATCTACCATAAGTTTAGCCTCAAAGCTGTTGGAGGCCGGTAGTCGACCTACACCAATGTCTAAATCTTCATCCTTGGATGATGTACCCCAATAGCCCTCATCATCGTCAAGGATGGCAAAGTAATCATCCGAGCAATAGGAAATAGGAGGGTAATTGCTTTCGTAACTTTGATAGATGGGGACTATATTGGTATTATTTGGTTCTACATCTTTGTAGTCGTAACTGGCATCTCCAAACAACAACAGATGTTTAAATGTACGAGTTGCTTCAGGTAGGTTTCCTCTATCATAGAGCAATTTAGCAAAATCCCGAATAGCTGTAACGTCTTGTGAGCCCGATGAGAATTCATTGTTAATCTGATTTGTGGTTGCAACGAAAACCGCTAGGTTATTATCTCTGTGATAATCAGCTAATCGATTAGCTTGATCGAGGAGGTCTTTGTGCGTTACAATGAGGTAGTCGATATCTTTTACGCCATGAAGGTTTTGATTGGCAACTTTTTCAATAAAATTTGGATTAGGTACATTGAATTTATCAAAAAGAATGTATTCGGGTTGAGAACTAGCAGTTATATTTTCTGCAGTAAAAAATGCGTTGTTCCCTTGTAATTCTACTTCCTGAATTGCTGGAATTAAGTGATTTGTAACATTCCAAATGGCATGGTTGGATTGATGATTAATAATTTTGAATCGGGTATTACCATCGAGTTTAGATCGTTTTGTGCGAATATTTTTCTGAGAACCGTAATATTGAATAGATCTAGGAATGGTTAGAACAAAATAGTCAATCCATGCCGCAGCTTCATTCCATGATTTGATGTAATTATAGGATAATTTTAACTGATTATTTAATATTTCTTTATCAATGATTGTTGTTATAGGGTCAGACGCGTATCTATCATCGTAGTCACCACTTATGGTGCTATAAGAAATATTGGCTAGTATAGCATTATTAAGGCTGATTTGCATTCTGCTTTGAAAACCTGATATTGAACGTCCAGTTGTGACAGTTTGAAGACTGATTTTGTCACCAATAACCATTCCAGGTATGGTGTATTCAAAGTCTTTTTGGGTTGTGCTTTGCATTTTATCACCCCACCAAACTCTACCGGATTTTTGATGATTTTCTTCATTGCTTTCGTGATAGATAAGATCTTCATATTGATCTACCAATTTAGTGAAGGAAAGTCCTTGTCCATTAGGTATAGTGGTTATCCTTTTTCCATTAGAGTCACCCCAGTTCATGTAGTAATATGAAGCAATGTCAAAATCATGACCTTGAGCATAATAAGATTCATTTGATTCGTTATATCGGATTGTTGTTGGATTTTTAGCATACCAAAGTATGTAATCATCCTGATCAAAAGAGTTGTTGTTGTTATTGTCTTTAATATATAGAGGGTTTTCGACAATATCTTCAGGTCTGTTTGTTTCGATTAATTCAGGAAGCATTTCACCCCCATTACCATAAATTTTAAATGAAGATAGTGATATGGTGCTTGGATCTATGTTATTTTCTTGAAGAAATGGGTAGTCAATTTTATGAATTCCATCTGAAGTTATTGATAGTTTATAAAAATCTCCAGATTTGAGAACAGATTTGTAGGTCTGGTCTTTTTTGTACTTTAGGTTAGTATTTGAGGTATATAATGGATTTTTGTCATAACGAATTTTGAACGATTTGATATACTCTGTGATATTTTGATTTTTTCGAATAGGAGTAATATTCAAGTGAATAATACGCTGACCCTGATCCGAGGAAATGATCTTATCGATTTCAAAATTCTCCGTAATGTAGGAATGAAGCACATCAGAGTTTACACGTTCTATTTCAATATCGACCAATTTTACATTAGAAATTGTAATATTATTATCTGGAATACGAATAGTGTAGTAAGGTATCAAGTAATCGTTGTCTGAAGACAATTTTTCAAAACAGTCAAGGCATTGAAATGGGGACAAAACTTGGTGGGTTTCGAGTTCAGTATTCTTTTTTAAAGATGGATTTATTCTCCAATCAATAAATGTGCTTTGTGCAGAAATGCCTAGCCATAAATTTACACTGAAAAAAAAGGTAGAAAATATTCGTGTGATTTGATAAAATTTCATGCAGTTAAATTCCAGTTTTTATAACTTGACAATTCTTTAACAATTTTAATTGATTTTTTATTGTAGAGTCAACTAAAACTTTTCAAATGTGATACAATAATTAGTTTTAGTACGCGTATTTTTATAAATGTTATATCTTTGTGTATTACAATTATTAACTTGATGAGAAATTTTAAAACCCTATTATTTGTTGCATTAGCCTTTATTTTTTGTGTAGATGCAAATGCCCAAGATCCTGAATTCACCCAATTTTATGCGGCACCTGTCTATACCAACCCAGCAATGGCAGGAACGGGCTCATGTAATGGTGGAGGTAGAGTTGCTCTAAATTATAGAAATCAATGGCCATCATTACCAGGCACATTTATAACAACTAGTGCAAGCTACGATCAACATTTTGATAATATTGGCGGTGGAGTTTCACTTCTATTATTAGATGACCGAGCAGGTGAAGGATTGCTCAGATCTCAAACTGTTTCTGCGGGTTATTCGTTCCAGTTAGACGTAAATCGAAAGTTCACCATGCGTTTTGGTATTGAGGGACAATATGGACAGCGAAGTATTGATTGGCAAAGATTAAGATTTGAAGATCAAATTGATGAAAGTCAAGGTTTTGTAAGATCAACAGCTGAGACATTCAATAATAACTCGGTTGGTTTTGCAAACTTCTCTACTGGAATATTGGGTTACACCGAACGATTTTATGGAGGTATAGCTGTACATAATTTAATTGAACCAAATCAATCATTTTTTGGGAATCCTGACGCGATTGTACCAAGAAGATATACTGCACATAGTGGTTTAGTTATACCTCTTGATGGCAGAAAAAATCCTGAATCTACCATTTCTCCAAATGTGTTGTTTATGCTTCAAAATAAATTTACTCAGATGAATATTGGATTCTACTACAACAAAGGTCCTTTGGTAACTGGCTTGTGGTTTAGACAAACTTTTGGTGAGTATGGTAACTCTGATGCTTTAATGGCACTGGTAGGGTTCAGAAAAGATCGATTCAAGTTTGGTTATAGTTTTGACTTAACGGTTTCTGATGCTAGGTCAGCAGCACCAAGTTCTCACGAAATTTCAACAGGAATTGAATGGTGTGCCAAAAAACCAAACAGAAAATACAGAAAGCTCACGTGTCCTGATTTTTAATTGGGAACTTAAAATTGTATAATTGCACAATATAAATCCAAGAATTTAGTTAATAAGAAAGTTCTCTCGATATGAAATTTAATAAACTTACAACGATTTTAATTGCTTCAAGCATGCTGTTTTCAGTAGCATGTAAGAAAGAGAAATCTGCCAGCACTGGGTGGAATTACAATGATTCCAAGTGGGGTGGTTTTGAAAAGCATGAATATGCTGGACAAGAAACGGGTCCTGGATTAGTTCTCGTACATGGTGGAACTTTTACAATGGGTTCATCTGAAAATGATGTAACTGTTGACCACAATAATGTTGAAAGAAAGGTTACAGTTCCCTCTTTTTACATGGATGAGACTGAAGTAACCAATAACCATTACAGAGAATATGTATACTGGTTGAAAAGGGTATACGTTGATTATCCAGAAGTTGGAATTAATGCATTACCTGATACGAATGTTTGGAGAGATCGTCTAGCTTACAATGAACCATATGTTGATTTGTACTATCGTCATCCAGCATACCAAGACTATCCTGTTGTGGGTGTGAGTTGGCAACAAGCCACAGCCTATGCTGCTTGGAGAACGGATAGAGTTAATGAGATGATATTGATTCGCGAGGGTGTTTTAGAGCCTGAGCCAGATCAGATGAATGAAGCTAATTTTAACACTGATGCATATTACGTTGGACAAAGCGATGGTCTAACTTTTGGCAAACACCAAATGAAAGATTATCGAATTAAAAGAGGCGGAACTCGACAGGTGAGAATGGAAGATGGGATTATGTTACCCGATTACCGTTTACCAACAGAGGCAGAATGGGAGTATGCAGCACAAGCAAACATTGGTTCTTCTACTTATGAGAACATTAACCAAAAGAAAATATATTCTTGGGAAGGTTTAACAGTACGTTACTCTGGTGGTGATGAGAGAGATCGTGGTCGAATCTATGGTAACTTTAAAAGAGGAAAAGGTGACCAAGGTGGTATAGCAAATCGTCTAAATGACGGTGCGTTAATTACAACCTCTGTTGCGTCTTATTGGCCAAACGACAATGGTCTTTACAATATGAGTGGAAATGTTGCTGAGTGGGTAATGGATGTATATAGACCTCTTTCTTATGAAGATGTTAGTGATTTCAACTCATTTAGAGGAAATGTTTTTGATAAGGTAAGTCTTGACGAGGATGGAATTGTAGACCTTAAAGACAGTCTAGGAAGAATTGTTTACGTACCAGTAACTGAAGAAGAAAATGTGGGTAGAAGAAACTACAAGCGTGCAGACAACATTGGTTATTTAGATGAAGAAACATACATGGATGGAGAACAAGGATATGAGTACGGTGTTTCAACCTTAATAGACAATCAAGCTAGGGTATACAAAGGAGGCTCATGGAATGATCGTATTTATTGGGCATCACCAGGTACAAGAAGATATCTAGATGAAGAACAATCACTAAACACGCTAGGGTTTAGATGTGCCATGCATAGAGTGGGTGCACCTTAATTTCACCCGAAAAAATTAAACAAAAAAAGGTTGGAAATTACTCCAACCTTTTTTTA
>JAHEGS010000090.1 GCA_024645005.1 Bacteroidota bacterium | reverse complement strand
CCTCAAGAGTAATTCGTGATTTCTAACTCTTGAAGTTATTTCAATACTCTATCCGTATTAGTTAGTTTTTAGCTATTTTAGCACCTCACATAAACCAAAAAACTATAACAAAATGGCAATACTTATCGTAGCAATTCTTATTTCATCTATCAGTATCTATGGAGCATTTAAACTCCAAAGATTTTACTTCATGCTTGGTTATTTTCTGTTTTCAATCCTCGCAATTACTTCATTAATTCCTAATTTTAAAGAAGATCCAATGCTCACAATCACCTCACTCGCATTGTTTCTAGTTTTAGGAATAATAACATTCCCCGCTCGAAAAAATATAGCGGATTATGACATCAACCCTGAAGCAGCCCCATTAATTAAATCATTCATGTTAAGAACGTTACTTTCTCTAAGTACCATAAATATCTTAGCCATATTTCTTGTGAAATATGACCCCAATATGCCTGAAGGAATAACTGAGAGCATGCGGATTTACCCCATGATTATGCATGCTGTTCTTGGAATATTACCTATTATAGTACTTATTAGGATGTCTAAAATGAATTTGAGTAAGTAGTCTTAAGGCACCACTTACAATAACTAGTCCTCCATCTCCAATATAACAGGTGATCCTGAATCCTTGAGTACTTGATATAATTTTTCTAGCTTACTGTTCATTATGCTAATTTGTGCTTCATAAGCATCCATCAATCTATTTGCTATAACAAGTCCATCTTTTGCAGTTGATGTAGGACCATAGCTACTTCCCCAAAGTGTTGCACCTGCAGCATTCATTCGGTCATTTAGGGTAGGGAATATCTTTTCCCCGACTGTGTTTTTAGCTTCATTTCCAAATAACGCTGTTTTTAATTTCCCTAGTGAATCACTCATCTCTTCTAATGAGGCTAGGGCTGTCTTTAAGGGACTATTACCCTTTTTGTTTGCTACCAGCATCGCCTTAGTTTTGTTCTGAACATCGTTGTATTGTTTCATTAATACGCTTCGACGAACTTGAGCATCCATATATTGCTTCATGTATTTTTTTTGTTCAACCAAAGATTGAGGTTGAAGTGAGCTCGCTCTCAAGGATTTTAATTTCACATCCACCACTTTACCAAGTGGCGAAATTTCTCCTTCATACAATCGATATAACTGAGCAACATAATTGCCCGGTGCTACATACCAACCTCGATTTTGATTGTTTTTATCCGATGTGTTTTTTGTAACTGGCCAGAGATCTCCACCCTTCATATCCCATACGGTTCGTTGAATTCCTTTATTGTTTTTTAGTTTAAGCTTTCGAATAATCGTTCCTTCATCGTCTCGTATTTCAAGCCAGTATTGTGGAATTTTCTCCTGCTTTTCAGCAGCTAAAATCTCCCAGCCTGGAAAATCAATATCCCTATCTTTTTTATTAAGTTCTTTTTCTTTTTTCTTACGATTTTCTTTAGCTGTTTTAGGTTTGTCTTTAATGTAATAATCAAAGAGGACTCCATGTTTTGGGTTTTCACCGTAAAAATGTTGACCACCTAAACTGCCACTTTTCTGACGACCATCTCTTCGTGGTCGATATAAGTAAGTCTCCCTTGGTTTGAATAAATAGGCATCATTTTGTAAAAGGGTATCGTTTAGTTCACGCAAGAATGCATAATTATCCAACACATAGAAACTCCTACCAAAACTAGCAGCTACAAGATCATTATGCTCGCGTTGAATAACTAAATCTCTAAAGCTAATGGTGGGTAATCCGTCTTTTAGTTGTTTCCACGAAGTTCCACCATTTAACGAAAAATAAATACCAAACTCTGTTCCTATAAATAACAAATCTGGGTTAACGTGATCTTGTACAATTCGCCACACGTAATTTTTTTCTGTGATTCCTTTGGTGATTCGTTTCCATGTTTTCCCTCCATTTTTACTAACAAACAGGTATGGCGTGTAATCACCTTGTTTATGTGCGTCAATTGCTACATAGACCGTATTTTCATCAAAAAAATCGGCTTTAATATCATTCACATAAGCTCGTTCAGGAACACCTTCTAATCTACTAACATTGATTTTTTCCCATGTCTTTCCTCCATTCTTAGTGCTTTGAATATAGCCATCATCTGTACCAACATACAATACATCTTCATTGATAGGACTTTCTGCAATACTTGTTATCGTGTTATAGGTGCTCATGGCATAAACATCCCATGCATTTTCGTAACTCTGTTTACGTCCCATAATTGGTAGATCAAATCGTTCTTCATTTCGAGTTAAGTCTCCCGAAAGTGGAACCCAAGTGTCTCCACGATTATCGCTTCGCCACAACCGATGTGAAGCCACATAAATCCTAGCTGGATCGTGACTACTTACATAGATTGGTGCATCCCAATTGTAACGTTCAAAACCTTCTCCGTCTCTTGGTTGAGGGCGAATACCAATGCGTTCTCCTGTTGCTATATCAATTCTGCTATACCACCCTTGCTGACTTTGACCGTAGACAATGTATGGATTACCCGGCTCTGTTGCAGGTTGGTGACCATCTCCCCCCAATACAACTTCCCAATCAGCATTACTTATCCCAGCATCATTTTCTGTTCTACTTTTTCCGCGTTGAGTGTTGTTGTCTTGTGTTCCCCCATAAATGTAATAAAAAGGCTTAGCATCATCCACTGCCACTTTATAAAACTGGGTAATGGGTAAATTTCCCATGTGTCTCCATGTCTTGGCAAGATCAAAACTTTCATACAATCCCCCATCTGTGCCTACCATAAGGTAGTCTGGATCATTCGCCTTAAACGCAACCGCATGATTATCTACATGTTTATATACTTTACCAACCCCCTGAAATGTCTTGCCCCCATCATTGGTAACTTTGAAATAATTATTAGCAAAATATACCCGATCGAATTGATGTGGGCTTGCCCATATTTCTTGATAATAATGCGGTCCTGTTCCTGCACTGATTTGGTCACTTTGCTTTGTCCAACTCATCCCGCGATCTGCACTTCTATAAAACCCACCTTCTTTTAATTGTGTCTCTACGGCTGCATAAAGAACGTCTGGATTTTGTGGAGATATAGCTAGACCTATTTTACCTACACTTCCAGATGGTAAGCCTGTTTTCAATTTCTGCCAAGTCTTGCCCCCATCAATACTCTTATGAATTCCACTCTTTCTTCCACCACCCAAATAAGAGGCTACTGTTCTGTGTCGTTGCCAGGTAGCGGCATACAAAATATCAGGATTCCTTGGATCAATGAGTAAGTCTGTTGCACCTGTCCATTCTGCATCTCCTAAAACTCGTTTCCATTTTTTTCCACCGTCGACAGATTTATATACCCCCCGATCTCCACCTATATTCCAAAGCGGCCCTTGAGCTGCAACCCACACCATGTCTGGATTCGTTGGATGAACAACAATCTTGCTAATATGATTCGAGGATTTTAGACCCATGTTTTTCCATGTCCTACCCCCATCTTTACTGAGGTAAATCCCGTCGCCAAAACTAATATGTCGCCCACCTACGTTCTCGCCTGAACCAACCCATAGGTTTCTAGAATTAGCATCTAATGTAATGCAACCAATACTGTAAACTTTTTGCTTATCAAATATAGGCTTAAAAGTGACTCCTGCATTTTTTGTCTCCCAGACTCCTCCACTTCCTACACCTACATACCAATGACTCTCATCAGCTGGATCAATAACTACATCTGATATGCGTCCAGTCATAAAAGCTGGACCCACACTACGAAATTGAGCTGCAGAAATAGTAATACTATCAACAGTTGCTCTTTTTTGTGCAAATGAAAAAGAAGTGATACTTAAAAAAGAAAACAATAATATAGATCTGATTAAAGACATAGAAAGCGAATTTAAAATAAAATTTGAGTCTGTAAAAACAGAACTTATTTAATGTAAGTTGAATCCATTCAGAATAGTTTCAATTGATTGAAATATGAAGATTATACATCTAGACAATAGAAAATTCAATATAATAAGAAAATGTTACTAGAAATTAATTAATCAAATTAGCATTATTGGTCACTTCTATTTAAACCATATGATATTAATAAATACACTAGAAGCAAAAGTCCCATAGAAATAACAAGAAATGGAATACTTGTGCTAATTGAAGTAATAAGAATATTTGCAATTAAACTTACAAAAAATGACACCAAAGACAAGGTCTTTATTAAGGTTGTAATCCTGGAAGTTTTAAATGTTATTCCAAATGATGAAAGTAATGTTATCAAGGAAAATACAAATGCAAAAAACATAGATATCTCATCAAAATAAGTGTCCGGGTTATTATTGCTAAAAGCGTAAAAGCCGTAAGCTACCAAAGAACTTAATGATATAGAAATAATTGAAGGGATTAAACTAAATTTCACGATTATTATATTTTTGTTGGAAATGGTGGTGGTGTGAGTGCTACTAATCTGATTACCTCGGGAATTTTTTCTGCTATTTCCCAAGAAAGCATTCCTGGTCTCCACAAATAAGTTTCATTAACAATTTTTTTATCCCTAACCAACTGGGTTATATCGTGATTGGAAAGAGGCCCAATCTGATTTCCATCAATTATAGCATAAAACAAAGTTTCTACAGAGCCTTGGTTATGCATTGTTGCTCCAGGTACTTTCATTGTTTCGATAGATTGGTTCATACTTTTAACCATTTGTTGGGCTATGGTCATGCCAATTCCAAACTCTACCAGGTTATTAATTGAGAAAAAATTATTATCATTCATATTGAGCATATTTATGGTGTTGGAGGAGGCGGAGGTGGTGGTGTTGAGCCCATAAAAACTGAAGCAAGTTCTTGAACATCTCCTGCTTGCTGCCAATTATCCATTCCTTGCTTCCATACATGCGTTTGCTTGGTAAATTCTCCAGAAACTGCAAATTGTTTTAATTGATCTAAAGTGAATGGACCTGCTTGTTGACCATTATTTGCAACCATATAGGAAACTGATGGTGCAGGTGGTGGAGTGTTTTGTTGTTGGTTCATTCCAGACATCATATTGCCCATCATTCCTGCCATACCACTTCCAACTGCACCTCCCATAGCCATACTTGCCATCATTGAACCTGGATCCATAGTGCCTCCTGCACCGCCGCCACCAGAACCCATCTTACCTAGACTGTCAGCTGCTGTTTTTGCAACCTCAGTTTGTTGGTTGAGCTGGTGTGCAGACATATTTTGGGATTCAGTAGTAAGCTTCTGAGCCCGTTGCATTTCTTCACGCTGAATTTTTAAAGTTTCCTGCATATTTTCAGCATTAATTCTCTGCGTATCTTCAAGATTTTTAATTCCAACATCTGTTTGAGCTACAGTTGTCTTCTCTTGTTGTTCGCGTGTTACCTTAACTAATTTTTGATACTCTTCACTTTCCTTATCAAAATCCAAAGTGGCCAAATCAAATCTCTTAAGATTAACTCCAAAATCATTTTCCAAAGCATCCTGCAATCGTGGCTTAATTAGGTCATTAATTTCCAATATTTTACGTTCCATTTGTAAAACTGGAATATTATTAGACTCTGGAATATTGGTAATAATCCCTTTAATATTTTTGGTTAGAGCATCTTTTATTGATTTTTTAAAATCATCTAGCTCAAAATTGATTAATCGAGTTAATTTTATAAATGATTTATAGTCCGTAATATTAAAAGTAATAGTACCTCTAGCAGCTACTGGAACTCCAAAATCTAAAAACCTTGGATCATACACGTTAAAATAGGGCACCCCAAACCTAATTTGATTATTACCTGCTAAATTAATAAAGTAAATCTCCGCTTGAAAAGGAGACTCACCTCCAAATGCTGCACCAACAATATTGGACAAAACAGGAAAGTTTGCTGTCTTGATTGTCTGATCAAATGGCCCTTCAATAAAATCTTGGACGCTTCCGTCTTTTTGTTTGTATACAAATACGGCAAGTTCACCTGAATTGACTTTAAGACTACTCCCATATCTTATTGCATTTTCCTTTTTCGTAGAATTAGCTTCACCACTAGGTCTCCACTTGTGTATTAAATATTCCTGTTCGTCACAACGAATGACGTCTAAAAATCCACCTTCTGATTTATTCCCAAATAATCCCATATTACTTTATTCCTATTTCATTACCGTAATTAATAATTTGATTTAGTGCTTCCTTGTCATCTTTCATAGAGAATTTAGCCTTCATTATAATTTGCTCACATTTCTGTGCCCA
>JAHEGS010000202.1 GCA_024645005.1 Bacteroidota bacterium | reverse complement strand
ACTTTACGATCTATCGCTGCGGGCAGTACATGCCCACCATTGTAATCGATGTGTTCGCCAATTAGATTGATGCGGCCAGGGGATTTTACAATGATGTCGGATTCATTGGTGTTCATGGTCATTGGTGTTTGTTGCTATTTCACGGAAAACTGAAACCAGGTTTCACTGGTAAATGTTTCACCGGGTTTTAAAATGGTTGTGGGAAAACTAGGTTCGTTGGGTGCATTGGGGAAATGTTGTGTTTCTAAACAAAACCCTGTTCGATGTTGATACGTGCCTTGGTTCTTACTTGGTAGTGTACCATCTAAAAAGTTTCCTGAGTAAAACTGAATACCCGGTTCATCAGAAAAAATCTCAAGTAATCTTCCAGAAACTGGTTCATAAGCAGAGGCTACAAAACGAACTCCCTTTTCTTGGTCATTTAACACCCAACAGTGGTCATATCCTAAGCCGTTTTTTATTTGAATGTTTTCTGCATTAATTTGTTTTCCAATTGCCTTTGGAGATCTAAAATCAAAAGGTGTTTCAGCCACATTTCTAAACTCTCCCGTAGGAATTAAGGTGCTGTCCACAGGTAAAAATGAATCTGCTTTGATAACAAGCTCATGGTCTAAAACAGGCTGGTTAAAGTCTGCTGTAAGATTAAAATACGAATGTTGTGTCAGGTTTACAATTGTTGGTTTATCTGTTTTTGCTTCATACTTTACACTCAGTTCATCATTATTATTTAAGGTGTATGTTACTTTTGTTTGTAAGTTGCCAGGATAGCCCTCTTCCATGTCTATGCTTAAGTAGCTTAACTCTAAAGAGGCCGTCGAATCGTTGACAATAGTTTTTGCATCCCAAACGACTTTATCAAACCCTTTGAGACCACCATGAAGATGATTCTCACCATTGTTCACTGCAAGTGTATACGCTTCTCCATCAATACTAAACTTTCCCTTGGCAATGCGATTACCATAACGACCGATTAGGGCGCCAAAATAAGGCGTTTCAGCTTCGTATTCAGCAAGCGTATTGTATCCCAATGCAATATCCCTATAATCCCCATTTTTATCTGCAGCCGTCCATGAGGTAATGATTCCACCATATGTGATTACACTGATTTCCATGCCTTTTTTAGTAGACAATATAAATTGATCTACTTCATCACCATTTGCTGTTTGTCCAAATGGTTTTTTTTCTATAGTTACAGTAGCCATGTTTTTTGTGTTTGTACAAGATATAATAGAACAAAAAAATACAATAATGAAAACAGATAAATAATTAATTTTAAAATGATTCCAATTCATATTAATATTTTTTCTAAAATACTTTAAATAAATTATACATGAACTACTTTATTAGGTCAATTGGGACTACAATGAAGCTCCTTGGGTAATCTAGGGGGTTTATTTTTAAATTTAATGATACTTGCATCTATTTAGATAAAAAAATTAAAGCTTTCATTAAACAGTAATGGGAGATTCTTTGATATAACACCTCTCCTTTGGTCCAGCAAACGAAATGAATTAATCCAGCTACTAAAAGAATAAAACCGTTATACTATTTTAGTGTAGCTGTTTTTGATTTATATCTTTCAATGATTGCCAGGTGTAATTCATTTTTATCCTTGACATTTGCCATGTCTTGATTATCGACAGGTCTTACATTGTGATGGCTCCACAAGGCCAACTCTACAACAACCGGAGTTAACGAAAGTCCTTTTTCAGTTAGTAAATAGTGATTGGTTTTTTGGTTGTCAGGCAATTTTTTTTTGATAATAAATCCTGTTTTTTCAAGTGTTTTTAACCTATTAGACAAAATACTTGGTGCAATTGATTCATCGCTTTCGGAGAACTCTTTAAATGTTTTTTTTTGTTCTAATAGCATCAACTTTATAACAACAAGTGTCCATTTGTCTCCAACAATATCTAATGCTGAAGTTACAGGACAATTACTCCTAAAAAACGTATCTAAAAACGACATAAGTATAAAAATATGATTATTACTATTAAAACAGTAGTAATTTTATTATCTTTACTATCAAATCAAAAGTAATAATAAATAATCTATCAAATGAATAAAAAGGTTTTATTAACAGGTATTTCAGGCTACATAGGAAATCACTGTGCCGTGGAATTATTGAAAAATGGATATTCAGTACGTGGATCCGTTAGAAGTTTATCAAAATCTGATAAAGTTATTGACGCAATTAAAACTGAAGTCGATCCAAAAGATAATTTAGAGTTTTGTGAGCTGGACTTGTTAAGTGATGATGGCTGGGATGATGCAATGAAGGGATGTGAGTTTGTAATGCACGTAGCCTCCCCATTTATCAATATCGAGCCGAAAGACGAAAATGAATACATAAGACCTGCACTCGATGGGACAATGAGAGCGCTAGATGCTGCCAAAAGAGCGGGAATCAAAAGGGTAGTTTTGACCTCATCAATGGTTTCTATGTTAGGAAGTGCTGATAAATCCATCAAAGTAGATTCGGAAACGTGGACCAATATAGAAGCAAAAAATGTGTCAGCGTATGCAAAAAGTAAAACCTTAGCAGAACAAGCTGCTTGGGACTTTATTAATGCACAACAAGACACCCCTAAGATGGAACTTGCTGTTGTAAATCCAGGTCCTGTTTTTGGCCCAACCCTTTCGGGTGATTTATCAGGTGCTTCAATGGGTATGTTTAAGCAAATGATGGTAGGAAAAATGCCAATGGTTCCTCAAGCTGCAATTAACATGTCTGATGTTCGAGATATTGCTAAAATACATGTACTGGCTCTTGAAAATAAAAAAGCAAACGGAAAAAGATTTATTGTTACTACTGAAGAACCTTACGCTTTTCAGCAAGTGGCCAAAATACTTAAATCCAGTGGTTATGATAAAGTAAGCACACGATTGGCTCCAAACTTTTTGCTGAATTTTATGGGTAATTTCGATAGAGAAGCAAAGAGTATGAGGTCTTTTATTGGCAAAACTTATGACGGAGATGTTTCCACAACAATGGAAATCTTCGATTGGAATCCCATACCTTTTAAAAAGACTGTTTTGGATACTGCTAAATCAATTGAATCCTATCTTAACAAGATTGGTTAATAAAGAAGTTTAAATACTAATTACGTTCAATATCACCTAACAATACGATTTAATTATAGTCCAACCCACTCCCGAATTCATACAGAACACCTAATCCGTCGGAAGATGTGGGCCAAGTGAAATTAAGTTTGGCTTGTGGTTGAGCATCCCCAAAGAGCACATCGGCAATTCCTTCTCCAGCAATACCAGGCAAAAAGGAAGCGACAAATGCATCAAATCCTTCTACGCGATCCTGTACCATCAAGGGACGGCCGCTAAGCATGACGACGATTAGTGGGTTTCCTGAAGCACTAACACGATCTAATATTTCTTGATCGGCGAGGTTTAAACTCAAATCTCCATCATCACCAAATCCTTCTGCGTAAGGGTATTCACCCACTACAGCCAAAACGACACTGCCTTCCGCAATTGTAGTAGCATTTGGACTGTACACAATTTCGGCATCAGGAGCCACCTGTGAAAGTCCTTCCAGTATTGTAGTGCCAGTTGGTTGCAAAACACGATTCTCCATAAACCCAGAGAAGTCTGCTGGAACCACTATTCCGTCATTGTCTAGATCAATTTCCTCAAAATGACCTGTCCAACTATTTTTTTCAAATTTACCTTCATAAACTTTTTTTAGCTGGCTGTAATACTCTTCTATTGTCAATTTACCATCTGCGTCGTAATCTAAAAATGCAAAGTTAGGCGTGAAGATACCTTGCCAGTCGGTTGTCCAACCCCCGTTTTGAACGCCGAGATTGTTTGCTGCTGATCCCACTACTGTGAGGCTTGCGTTTTTCGACATGGGTAGGCTTCCCTTATTTTTAAGTAAAATAGTTGACTTTTGCACAGCCTCACGAGCCAAAGCCCTGTGTTCTGGAGAACCAATTTGACCTAAATAGGCATCATCGATAAAGGGGTTGTCAAATAAACCAATCTCCATTTTTACTTTCAAAATTCGACTTACAGCATCATCTATTCGAGACATACTGACACTACCCTCGTTGACTGCTTCTATTAAATACTGAATAAATGTTTTGTAGTGCTTGTTTTTCGCATAAGACGGATCTCCCTGCCTGATTCCAGGAACCATGACCATATCTATACCAGCGTTAATGCCATTAATCACATCGGACTTATAATCACCAGGAATTTGATTAATCCCTCCCCAATCCGAAACCACAAAACCTTTAAATCCAAGTTCATCCTTTAAGAGTTCGTTTATCAAGAAATTGCTCCCATGGCATTTCTCTCCGCGTAAACTGCTAAAGCTAACCATTATGGTTTTTACATCAGCAGCAATTGCTTTCTCGTAAGGAGGCAGGTGTAATTCACGTAAAGCCGCATCATCCAGCTTAACATCACCCTGATCAATTAAGTATGCATGTATACCATCCACTTCAGTACCCGTTCCCCAAATAGTTCCGCCATCACCAACAAAGTGTTTGGCGCAAGCGGCAACTTGCTTATCATCTGTTTCTGTCAGCAGGGCTTGATATCCATTTATGGCTGCTGTTGTAAGTCCATTTACAAGCGCTGTTGTTTGCCCAAAACCTTCATAAAAACGCCCCCATCTTGGATCTTGCGGAACAGCAACACAAGGAGAAAACGTCCAATGGATTCCGGTAGCAGCAACTTCTGTCGCAGTAGCCTTATTTACCCGAAATACCAAATCTGCGTCGTTGGCTGCACCCAAGGCAATATTATGTGGAAATACCGTTGCACCCAATAGATTGTTGTGTCCATGTACGGCGTCAACTCCATAGATTAACGGAATGGCGAGGCGGTTTTTCATGGCGATTTTTTGAAATCCATTTACCATGTCAAGCCAATCTTTTGGCGTGTTGTTTTGTGGAGCCCCTGAACCTCCGCTTAAAACTGAGCCTATATGATAGGTTTTAATATCGTTAATATCATCAAACATCCGCAAATCTACTTGCGTCATTTGACCTACTTTTTCAGCTAGGGTCATCTGATCTAAAATGTTGGCCACTTTCTCAGCAATTACACGCGCATCTTTATCGTTTGATGGGGTGGAACAGGCCGTTAATGATAAGAGAGTTAATACTATAAAACTATATCGCATCATGCTTGATTATTTAATTATGAAATTGTTTTAAATATATATACTTTTTTTTAACATCTTGAAGTCATCATTCAAGACAAACGTTCATCAGCAAAAAACTTATGGTTTTCTAATGTTTGTTACGAGCTGTTGGATTTCTTTACTTGGTTTTGGAGTGAAACTGGTAACTATAATCGTAACAATAAAGTTAGCTAACATGGCTATGGTGCCAAATCCTTCTGGTGAGATCCCAAACCACCAATCAGCTTTAGTGCCACCGCCAAACCAGCCAAACTTAAATTTGAGCATGTAAAATAGCATGAGTAACACGCCCACGAGCATTCCGCTAATGGCGCCCTCTTTGTTGATACGTTTTGAGAATATTCCAAGGAGTATCGCTGGGAAAAACGAAGAAGCTGCCAGACCAAAAGCCAGGGCAACCGTTGCGGCTACAAAGCCCGGTGGGTTGATTCCAAAATATCCTGCCAAACAAACAGCAGCTGTAGCTGCAATACGAGCAGCGATGAGTTCTCCTTTATCGGAAATATCGGGCTTGACCATTTTCTTGAGCAGATCGTGTGACACTGCTGATGAGATGACAAGCAATAGCCCTGCTGCGGTGGATAGTGCAGCCGCCAGTGCGCCTGCAGCTAGTAGGGCAATAACCCAATTTGGCAAGTCTGCAATTTCTGGATTGGCCAATACCATAATATCCACATCTACATCCAATTCGTTGGTGTTAGCATCTGCCGTATATTGAATGAGCCCGTCCTCATTTTTGTCGGTAAAGCCTAGCAAGCCCGTAGTCTCCCATTTTTCGAACCAATACGGCATTTGATCATAAGGCTTATTGCTTACCGTTTCAATAAGGTTTGTTCTAGAAAACACGGCTATGGCAGGTGCTGTGGTGTAGAGGATGGCAATAAACAACAGTGCCCATCCAGCAGACTTTCGTGCATCACTGACTTTCTTAACTGTAAAGAAGCGTACAATCACGTGGGGAAGCCCCGCTGTTCCTACCATCAGCGCCATAGTAATGCAAAAAACATCAAACATGGATTTACTTCCAGAAGTATATTCATGGAAGCCAAGTTCTTTGTGTAAGCCGTCGAGCTTGTCTAAAAGATAAACGCCTTCCGCATCCGTAGCGCCAAAACCAAACTGGGGTACCACATTTCCGGTAACCAAAAACGATATGAATACAGCAGGTACCATAAAGGCAAAGATGAGTACGCAATATTGCGCCACTTGGGTATAGGTGATTCCTTTCATACCTCCCAATACTGCATAGAACAACACGATTCCCATACCAATCAGAACGCCTGTTACAATATCTACTTCTAGGTATCTTGAAAATACCACACCCACACCACGCATCTGTCCAGCGATATAGGTAAAAGACACAATAAGCGCACAAAACACAGCTACCGATCGGGCGGTATTGGAGTAATACCTGTCACCGATAAAATCAGGCACCGTAAACTTGCCAAATTTTCGAAGATATGGCGCTAGGAGTAATGCCAGTAAAACATAGCCACCTGTCCAACCCATAAGGTATACAGAGCCGTCATAGCCGCTAAACGATATAATCCCTGCCATGGATATAAACGAGGCCGCTGACATCCAGTCGGCTGCCGTTGCCATGCCGTTAGCAATAGGATGAACACCACCTCCAGCGACATAAAATTCTTTTGTAGAGCCTGCACGCGACCAAATCGCAATGCCTATGTATAGTGAAAAACTCAATCCAACAGCAATCCAAATCCAATATTGAAGTTCCATTTAGTTGTCGTTATTTAATTTGTTATCCAAACGGTTCATTAAGTAGATATATGTAAATATGATGATCACAAATCCAAAAATAGACCCTTGTTGTGCAAACCAAAACCCGAGTTTAAATCCACCAATTTGTATTGTGTTTAACTGCTCCACAAACAAAATGCCGCAGCCAAAGGACACGATAAACCAAATACTAAGCAATATTGTGATGTAGCGGATGTTCTTTTTCCAATAAATATTACTTTTCATGTGTTAAAATTAACGTGTTTTATAAAAAATTATTTCTTAAGTCGTTGTCCCCATAGAGCAAAAACAAAAATTATGGCATAACAGGGAATAAGGATATAATAACTCTCCTTTGCCGCCACGGCTAGTGCATCTGCTGCTTCAAGTCCCGAGTCAATAAGCGCCTCTTTTCCACTATCGACAAGTCGCCCGTACAATGGTGGAATAATAGCGCCTCCAGAAATTGCCATGATGAGCAATGCTGCTGCCGTTTTGGTGTGTTTTCCAAGACCATCTAAAGTCAAGGGCCAAACAGCAGGCCAAACAAGGGCATTGGCAATTCCCAATGCTGCAACAAAAAGAACGGATGTAAATCCGGTAGTACTTATTATGCAAAAACTCAATACAAGTCCAATCATGGCGCTGATTTGTAATGCGTGCTTCTGACTTAGATATTTTGGAATTAATACGACGCCTAATGCATAAGTAGCCACCATCGCCATAAGCGTAAAAGTAGTGAAAAACTTGGCTTTTGAAGCTGATATGCCTAATGCAAGTCCATAAGCTATGATGGTGTCTCCAGCGATTACTTCAGCACCTACATAAACAAATAAAGTAAGCATCCCAAACCAAAGGTGTGGATATTGGAAAATGGTTTTACTTCCTCCAGATTGAGTTTCCCTCTCATTTCTGGCTTCCGCTTCCACATGAGGAAGAGGCGCACGGCGCATCAACAATCCCAGTACAAATAAAACAAGCGCCATGACCACATAAGGCACAAAAACACTGTCGGCCATTTGATCTAAAAGTGCAGCCTTTTCATCGGCTGAAACTTGACTTACAAGATCCTTAACTTCATCAATACCACTTAAAAGTAAAGCGCCAAAGATGACGGATCCCAACGCACCAGCAACCTTATTAGCAATGCCCATAATTGCAATGCGTTTGGCGCCACTTTCTATGGGGCCTAATATGGTAATATAGGGGTTGGCTGCTGTTTGCAATACGGTCATCCCCGTCCCTTGAATAAAAATACCTGTCAAAAACATCCAGTAAGTCCTAGACTCGGCAGCAGGTATAAAAACCAAAGCGCCTAGGGCCATAAGAAACAAACCGATGGACATACCTTTTCTGTACCCTATTTTAGTCAATAAATAAGAAGCCGGTAATGCCATAACCACAAAGGATATATAGGAAGCAGAGGCCACCAAATAAGACTGGGCTTCCGTAAGCTCATTAATCGTTTTCATGAATGGGATTAAGGCCCCATTCACCCAAGTGATAAAGCCGAAAATAAAAAACAAACCTGCAATAATGGCTATAGCTGTTTTATTGGATTGTGTTGTTGTCATTTTTTAAAAATAAGAATTTAATACTTTTCAGGCTATTCAGAGTAAAATCTATATAGCAAAAGATTAAAGCTAACGTTAAATGAATTAAAGTGGTTATTTCTAAAAAATTTATGGTCCTTAACTGGGATATCATTTTGTGGCACTTGAATGAATCATGGCTATCGTGTTTTTCTTAGAGTCCCAAATCTATTTTGAAGCGGACACTGAGGTGAATTTTAAAAATTAGGGCAGTGAAAGTGTACTTAAAAATTTTTAATCCATCGTAAGATCTGTTCAGTTTTAATGATTAACTTAGAGCCAATTCAACAGCATATCGAATGAAGTTATTTAAATATTTTTTCTTATTGACACTAACTGGAATCATCATAGGCGCAAAATCAATCGAGCCTTCAGCCAAATACAATCTTTTATTTATTGTTGCAGATGATCTAAACTGCGCAATAGGTGCCTATGGAGATCCTTTAGCCAAAACTCCAAACCTCGATCGGCTTGCAAAAGAAGGTTTGCTTTTTTCTAACGCCCATGTACAATATCCACTTTGTGGCCCATCTCGGGTTTCTTTTATGACAGGACTTTATCCAGATCAAACAAAATCTAAAAGACTTCGATTATACGTCCGTCAAACCATCCCAGATGTAGTAACCCTAGGCCAAAAATTTAGAACTGAAAATTATCACTCGGTTCGGGTTGGCAAAATTTATCATTACCACAATCCAAGAGATATTGGAACGGCCGGCCATGATGATTCTTTTAGCTGGGATCGTACGGTAAATCCCTATGGGCGCGATAAAAAAGAGGAATACAAACTTCAAGGGCTAAAGAAGGTCTTAGATGGCGGTACTTTAAGTTGGTTAGAGGCAAATGGTCCAGATGAAGCGCAAACTGACGGTATAGGGGCAACCGAAACAATAGCATTTTTAGATGAATTTGCACAAAGTGGCGAAAACTTCTTTCTTGCTTTTGGGCTTTACAGGCCTCACGTCCCTTTTGTTGCGCCAAAAGCCTATTTTGACATGTATGATGTTAACGATTTTTCAGTTCCTGAAAGCTCTAAAGCTTACTTGCAAACTCTTCCGAAACCAGCAGCAAAATCTATTCGTGCCAAGCAAGAGCAAGTAGACTTAGACCCAGCCTTGGCAAAAAAAATAAAACATGCCTATTATGCTACCACTAGCTTTATGGATGCTCAAATCGGTCGTGTTTTAAATAAATTGAAAGAAACAGGGCTTGATAAAAACACAATCGTTGTTTTTACTTCAGATCATGGCTATCATCTTGGAGAGCATGGGCACTGGCAGAAGCAAACCCTTTTTGACGATGCTACTAGAGTGCCTTTAATTTTTGCAGGACCTGGGATCAAAAAAGACAAGGTTGCTGTGAATTTTCCTGTTGAGCTCGTTGATGTATACCCTACTCTTATGGATATAGTTAAGTTCCAAACACCTGCATTTGTTCGCGGTAAAAGCCTAAAGCCCTATCTTGAGGGTTCTAGGTTGCCAATAAGAACAAATGCACTAACAGAACTTAGGGTATCTATGCCAAAAGGAGTGGCCAATGGATACTCCATAAAGACCATGCATTATCGTCTTACACAATGGAACTATAAAGACAGTCTTTATTATGAGTTATATGATCACAGGAATAATTCAGATGAACTAAGTAATGTAGCTGACAACATCCTATTCAAACATGTTAGGGATTCTCTAAAACAAGTTATTAGAGGGCGAATTTCGGAAGCTAAAAAATATCCTACTGGTTTGGGTAGACAAATAGATAATGTACTGCCATGGAAAGAACCAAAGCGGATACTTCCAAAGCCAAAATAAGCGGATTATAGAAAAACTCAATTTAATTTTTGACGGAAATTTTGGTTAGAAAAAAAAACAGCCACTTCATGGGATGTGGGTTAGTCTGTAAACTTATGGTAGTTCGAACTTTATTCAAGGATTCAATACCCTAGATGGAAAAACAATATTTAATTAATATGGTGATTTTCCATAAAATAACTTGTGAAAGTTATTTACTCCTTTGATTATTACTTTCTAAGGTTTTTTTCTTTCTATTTTTCCACATTTCAGTATGAATTAACCCTAAAAAAACAGGATCTATCAATTCATTATTCCAATTTATTCTCAAAGAATCTAGTTTTGCTACAATTTCAGGATGTTCTTTAGCTATATTATTTTGTTCTGAAAGATCATTATTTAGATCATAAAGTTCTTTTATTTTATTACTCTTTTTTGTGATCAATTTATAGTCGCCGTGGATTACAGAAAACAAATCATCATCAAACTTTCGAATGAAAAGTGTTTGATGAGGTCTGCTTTTATATACCCCTGTTAAAAAGGGAATTAAATTTTTTCCATCAAGAGGTTTATGATATTCTATGGGAATCTCTGCAACGGCGGCGACTGTCGAAAAAATATCCAATGCTGAAACAGGATATCTGTACACCATTTGTGGTATTTTTTGTGGCCAACGGAAAGCAAATGGAACACGATTCCCTCCTTCGTAAATCGAGCTTTTTCCAGCACGTAGTGGTCCGTTATCAGATGCGTTTCTATGCTCTGGACCGCCATTATCCGAAAGAAAATATACAAGGGTATTTTCTTCAAGACCTAATATTTTGAGTTTGTTTAATATCTCACCTACACCGTCATCAACAGCACTTACCATAGCGGCATAGGTTTTTCTTTTTTCATCTTTAATTTGGGTAAATCTTTCAAGGTATTTTTCACTAGCCTGTAGAGGTGTGTGAGGTGCGTTGTAGGAAACAAATAAGAAAAAAGGGTTAGATTTTTGTTCTTCTATAAAAGAAACTGCTTTTTCAGAAAATTCGTCTGTTAAGTATTTGGTAGTTTTTACAGGGGTGTGGTTTTCCAAAATCCATGTACGGTATGTTTCAAGCTCACTTGCGGTTCGACTGTCCTTAATGGTGAGTAACTCGGGGAAATACATGTGTCCACCGCCAAGATGCCCATAAAAATAGTCAAAACCTCTATTTAAAGGATGTTTTGAAATATGATTTCCAAGATGCCATTTCCCAATAATACCAGTACTATATCCGACTTTTTTTAAAACCTCTGCTAATGTCTTTTCGTCTTGTGGAAGCCCCATGTTTGGATCATTAGGACGGTGTTGAACATTTCGTTCATATCCAAATCTTTGCTGGTAGCGTCCTGTTATAAATCCAGCTCTACTGGGGCTACAGACAGAATAGCTTGTATATCCGTTAGTAAAAACAACACCTTGTTGTGCAATTCGATCAATATTTGGAGTAGGAATGTCTTTCGAACCATTAAATCCAACATCGGCATACCCCAAGTCATCGGTCATAATGACGATGATGTTGGGTCTTTGGGAGTTAATTGATCTTTGGGCAGTTGTAGCAGTCACATACAGAACTGAGAACAAGAGAATAAAAAATTTGTAAATGTTGTTTTCCATAATTAATTAAAATTATCAAATCCAAAAGAGTCAACTATTGTTGTGGTTACCCAAAATAGATTATAATTTAACTTGTTTATTGTTCATCATGGTAATTTAATATATCATTTAGGTACTCTTTAATTATAAAATCCTTTATCAGTAGATTATTTTTGTTTTATAATATTAAACCACAATATGATTTGTTTTAAGATGTTGCGTAGAATTTCAATTATTTTATTCTTCTTTCATGTTACTCTAGCTTCTCAAGAACGCAAGAGCCTAGAAGCGTCTGCTGTTAAAAATGCCCCCGTTATTGATGGAATTCTTTCAGATGAAATTTGGAACGATTTAAATCCTGCTACCGACTTCACATTGATATGGCCCGAGACAAGTCAAGGTAAGAACGTACCCAAAGAATATGAGACTACAGCATATGTAGGATACGATCAAGATGCGATTTACGTCGCTGCTATTTTAAAACATCCACATCCAGACAAGATGCCTAAAGAATTTAGTCAACGGGATGATATCTGGGATGTAAATGCAGAGACTTTTTTTGTAACTTTTAATACATACAATGATGATTTAAACTTTTTTGGTTTTCAGATAACAAGCGCTGGCACATTGGGTGATGTGTATTCTTCAGGACCTATAGTGTCAGATGATTTTTTGTATGATACTGTATTTGATGCCAAAGCGTATATCAGTTCAGATGGTTGGAGTGTAGAAATGGCAATCCCTTACAGTGCACTTCGATTTCCAGAAAAAGAGGTACAACTATGGGGATTGAACTTTGGTAGAAAAATTGAAAGTTTAGATGAAACCTATGTTTGGAGCCCTGTTAATGTTAATGAGTTAAAATATCATGAGTCCAATGGAACGCTCACAGGAATAGAGAATGTTAGTCCCCCTGAAAGACTGTTTTTCTATCCCTATGTTCAGTCATCCATCAATCTACAAAAAGGATTAGGTCCTGCGGCTTCTTATACAGCAGGTATGGACTTAAAATACGGTATAAGTAGCAGTTTTACCTTAGACGCATCTCTGATTCCAGATTTTGGCCAAGTTGCCTTTGATAATGTAGAACTAAATTTGGGACCTTTTGAGCAAGAGTTCTCTGAAAACAGAGCTTTTTTTACTGAAGGTGCCACCTTGTTTAAGATTGCAGATGGTGATATGGGTGGTGGGTCTTTTTTTTACAGTCGGAGGATTGGAGAAAAAGTTTCAGCGGACGACGATTTATTAGAGAATGATGAGCAGGTTTTTAATTTTGATGATACCCCACAACTCTTAAATACCATTAAAGTAACTGGAACAACAAACAAAAATCTAAGCATAGGTTTCTTAAATGCCATTACTGACAAGGTTGATGCTGAAATCCAAAACTCATCTACAAATCAAAGAAGAAAAAAAACCATACAACCTTTAGTTAACTACAATGTAATTTCCTTATCTCAGCAACTGTTGAATGACTACTCATCGATTAGCGTTCTAAATACCAATAAAACTGGAGGTGATGGTTTGTATGGAAACAATGTGGCATTTGTAGCAGACTTGTTTGATGACAATAGAGACTTCAACATTAAAGTAAAAGCTTTTGGTAGTAAAACACCATCAGAAAATAGTAAAAATGGATTTAGGTCTGGTATTAGTTTCAGTGAACTTAAAGGCAATTTTAGATACAATGTCAGCTGGTGGGGTGTAGATAAACATTACAAACAGAATGAGTTGGGATATTTTAATTTTTTTGATCATCAGAGTTTTTCATCTAGAATAAGCTATCAAATTCTCAATGAGTATGGCTTTCTTAGAAAGTACAGTAACTATTTGTGGTTTAACGACACACGTACGTTTCACTCTTTTGATAGAAAGTTATGGGGTCTCAGATTTGGAAATGATTTCTCAACACAAAACTTAATGGTTTTTGAGGCTGATTTTGCTTACGCTTCAAAAACAAGAGATTATAACAAACCCAGAACAATAAATCGCTACATAGAGGAACCTGAGAACTTCCAAGCAAAGCTTGTGATGCAATCCAATAAAAACAAAGATTTCTCATATCGAATTCAATGGAACAACTTTGCTTATTTTAAAGAAGATTTTGAAGAACAGAAATCTCAAAACAGACTTAATTTATCTACACTTTATCGTTTTTCAGAGCAGTTTTCACTCGCATTAAAGTCTAACCATCTTAATTTTAAAGATGATGTGGGATATCTTAAAACATTAAATCAAGATATTTATTTTGGCAGAAGAGATATTCGATCTGTGGAAAACAACATTAACCTTAGCTACTTTTTTGATAGCAAGAAATGGATTAACCTCAGGCTAAGAAACTATTGGAGCAGGGCCAAATACGATCAGACTCTGTTTCGACTAAATGATAACGGAAAACGTATCGAAACAGACTTTTCAATTTTAGATTTTGATCCAGATACAAACTTCAACATCTGGAACCTGGACATTAATTTTGAGTGGTGGTTTGCCCCTGGAAGTAATTTGGTGTTGTTGTACCGAAACCAATTATTCAATAGAGACACGGCCACAGAACTGGATTATTCAGAAAGCTTAGACAATCTTTTTGATCAATCCACCCAACACCAATTTTCGCTACGGATAAATTATCTGATAGATTTTAATCGCATGCGAAGGAAAAATAATTCATCCTGATATTTCTATCATAAATCTTAGGCATAGCAACAACAAGTGGATAAAATCTGTTCTATTATGGCTAATTTTTGACTACTTCTAGTAAGTAAATCAATTACTTTAGTAAATTCCATCTTCTTCCTAATTTTAACTCACTTAAAAGTTCAGTAAAAACTAAGATTTTAAAAACCGTCTCATATGATTACTCGTTATCTTATATTTATTTTGGCAATCCTATGCTTTTCTAATCTTCAGGGGCAAGATTACAAAAAACCAAATGTAGTGCTCATCATAATTGATGACTTAAACGATTTTCCAGAGGGTTTCTATGGTCATCCACAAGCTAAAACACCACATATGAAAGCCTTGGGAGTCTCTAGTGCTCGATTTAAACATGCCTATTCAAACAACCCCATGTGCGGTCCCTCACGAGCGAGTATGTTTACGGGTGTATACCCACACAACGCATCTCATTTTTGGATGAAATCGTGGTTAGATAACGAAGTGCTGGCCAACACCAAAACCATTATGGAAAAATTTAAAGATGATGGTTACCATGTAATTGGAAGCGGAAAAGTCCTTCATCACAACAAAGAAGATGTGTGGTCTGAATTTAAATACAAAGCAGATTACAGCCCATTTGTTTATGCAGGCGATTATGACCGTAAGAAAAAGCCTATCTCTCATCCTGACGTGCCTGCTCCTTTTAGAACCAATCGTATCGTTGATGGACTCAATATGGGAGGTGGTTTTATAGATGGATCTTATGGCCCCATGAAAAACTTTGGGGAACAAACTTTCAATGGCGAAAGGCTATGGTGGGTCTATGGTGGGTTTCGAAGTGGCAAAGAACTTAAATATAATAATGATAATGACCGTGATTTAACACCCGATGAACTAAATGCACAATGGGCTGAAAAGCGTCTCATGGAGTTGGCTGAAGAAGAGCAAGACGCTCCATTTTTCATGTCAGTTGGGTTTCTTCGTCCGCACACCCCCCTTATAGCACCTCAAAAATATTTTGACATGTATCCGCTAGACAGCATTCAGTTGGCAGATATTTTACCCGGCGATAAAGAAGATACTTTTCTGCATTTGGTAGACCAGTTTGAAACAAAAAACAGAAGAACCCGATCGGTAGAAATGTTTGAAAATCTGGTCGCCTCATATAAAGATCCACAAGAGGGATTAAAACGCTTTACACAAGCTTACTTGGCCTGTGTAACCGCCGTTGATGACAATGTAGGTCAAGTGATGCGTGCGATTAATAACACTTCGCTTAAAGACAATACAATTGTAATATTGACCAGTGACCATGGTTGGACTATGGGAGAGAAAGATCACATTTACAAAAACTCATTATGGGAAGAAAGCACAAGAGTACCTCTAATTATTCGCGTTCCAGAAATGACAGTGCCAAATACGGTCGTTGAGCATCCTGTTTCTTTAATAGATGTATATCCTACTCTTTTGGAATTGACAGGAATTGATCTAGAAACTCGAAAAAACAAAAAAGGGCATGGACTAGACGGGTATTCTCTTGTTCCATTTTTAAAAAATCCAAATACAGATAATTGGCAAGGCCCCAAGGGAGCTTTGTCAGTAGTTTACAGTTCGGATTTAAATAAAAATATCCCAGAAAATCACCACTATTCCATACGTACCAAAGACTATCGCTACATCGTATACAACACTGGGCAAGAGGAGTTGTATGATAAAAATTTAGATCCAAAAGAACAAAACAATCTTATTTATGGTAAATCACATCCCGAGACAGCAAACATGAGAGCTTTGATGAAAAATATCACTTACCCTATGGTGCCGCAAGGAATTACATTGATTGAAGACAACTAGTATTTACTTTTTAATAGAGAAATACCCTTCTATTTCAGCTTAAAAATTGTATTTTTAAGAAAACAAATAAGTTGCAACTCAAGTATTCCATAACCGAAAACGAAGATCACCAGAGTTTTTTTGTTGAGCGAAAAACCATACCCTATTTCGGAGTAGATTGGCACTATCATGAAGAATACGAATTGTTATATCCTATCATCGGAACAGGGGTACGTATTGTTGGGGATAGCATGGAGTATTTTAATGAAAATGAATTGGTTCTTTTGGGAAGTCAGTTACCTCATTTGTTTAAAAATGAAGTGCATGATTCTTCAGAAGAGGTGGACTATATTGTTATCAAATTTAGCCCCTCTCTGATCCATTCTTTCGTGGATCATTTACCCGAATTTTCCAATTTAAAAACAATGCTTGAAAAGTCCCGAAGGGGTCTTATTTTTCAATCCATGGACAGCTATGTTCTACTGGATGACATCATTCGTATTTGTGAGTCTAGTGGTGCAAATCGTTTGATTCAATTGCTTAAAACACTGGATCGATTGTCTCGTATTGAAAACACACGACATTTGGCATCAGAAAACTTTAATCCAGCCACAGGAAATATCGAAAAGGAGGATCGGCTTCAACGCATTATAAACTTTATATCTGAAAATTACGTTCGTGAAATCAGTCTTCAGGAGCTATCAGATTTGGCTTTTATGACAACCAATTCGTTCTGTCGGTTCTTTAAAGAACGAACGGGTAAAACAGCTTTTCAATTTATACGAGAATATCGAATCAGTAGGGCATGTCAAATGATTATTAACAGTCGAAAATCTATTTCACAAATCTGTCATGACACGGGTTTTAACTCGTTTTCGAGTTTCAACCGAGTTTTTAAGTCTGTAAAGGGAATATCAGCCAGTGAATATAAGAGCAAATATCAAAGACTGAACAATATTTCCTCTTAGCTCAAACTATTTGAGTAACCAAGAATCACAGAAGCCAAGATTAGAACCACCAAGCCAACGAGCAATACGTTAAACGGTTTTTTTGCCCCTTTCCACTCACCCGATCTATATGCCCAAATGTTACTTACAATCAGTGATAACCCTAACAACATGGGCCAACCGACAATATTACCTAGGTTATTTTCTGAAGCACCGTTCATGAGTGCGGCACCTTGGCCATATAGGCCCAATGCTGCAAACCAACACAAACCAGCAATAATAGACCACATATAGGCCTTTTTAGATCCTGCTACCGAAAAGTTGGACCAGCTATTATTTTTGACAATTAGTACAAGGCTATACAAAGCATTCATAGCATAGGCCCCGATAAATACAATCAGCCAAGCAATCAAACTTGCATTGCGACCATTGATTCCATAATTCTCCGCAATTAGTGTAACATCGTCGTTCACGTTTGTATGACCAACTGCCAACAGCGATGATAATGCACCACAAACAACTGCGATAATAATGCCTTTTATAATATTACCGCCCGATAGAGATGATGTGCCTTGCATCTTGTCGCGATCTATACCTGCTTTTGCCGTCAATACCACACCAATAATGGTGATACCAAGCCCTGCTATTACATAAGGAAATTGAGGTAAGCTGGTTGCATTTGGGTTTTGAAGCAGTGGAATAAGTGCACCCAGCGTTCCAGCTATACCCATTACAATACCCATAGTTAAAGACAAACCAATATAAGGCACACTAACACCAAACATAATACCGCCAATTCCCCAAAGAAAGCCAAACAATATGGCAATAGATGCAGCACGTTGAGCAACTGGATCTGCAAAAACGTCTTCAATTACCGGCATATAACCAGAAACGGATAAGCAAGTCCACAACAAAGGAAAAAGTACCATAGCAATAGATACATGAACCAACCACCAGTTTTCCCATTTCAGTGGTGACATATATTTCATACCAACACCAAATGATCCCTGAAAAAAACTAGCTACAATAATCAATAAAAAAGGTAATACAATAGATTCCATGTCTGTATAATTTTAGTTTTTAAGTTGTTTTGTTATTTCTTTATAAGCATTAAGGATTATACCAACGTCAACTGAATAGGATATGTACTGAACACCGAGGTCACGCCATTTGTGCGCATCGGATGGACTTTCGCAAAAAGTGCCTATAATTTTGTTGTTGGCTTTGGCAAGTGCAACCGCTTTTTGCATTTTTGAAACAACAAGTGGGTGGTGCACTTCTCCAGGAACACCACATGATTGTGACAAATCATAAGGTCCTAGAAAAATAACGTCAATCCCATTAATGCTGATGATTTCAGCTAAGTTTTCAATGCCTGCCAATCCTTCGATGTGCACTATGGTTAGTGTGTTTGATTCAGCTGAAGAAAAATAGGTTTGTTTCTCTGTATTCGTATAATCCGCAGCTCTTACATACCTGCACATACCCCGTTCACCTTGTGGGTGAAAATAACAGGACTTGACTACTTCTTGGGCATCTTCTTTTGTACTCACTTGGGGTACCTGAATGGAATGTACACCTACATCAAGTACTCGCAAAATATCAGAGGCTCTGTTCTCTGTGACACGAACGACAACTTCTATCCCCTTTGCTTGCGCAGCACGTGCTATGGATTGAACGCTTTCTACACTAAGTGGCCCATGTTCCATATCCAAAATCACAAAATCAAATCCAGCCAGCGCGGCAATTTCCACTACGCTTGGGTCTTGAAGTTTACAAAAGGGGCCATAAACGGTCTGACCGTCCAGCAATTTCTGTTTGAGCTTATTGATTTTCATCTTAAAGTGCTACTGAAACTCTCTTTTTAACCAAATAATCTTCTAAAGCTAAATGAGAACAATCATGACCAATGCCACTGTTTTTGATACCCCCGTGAGGCAAGTATATGGCATATTTCACGCCATTGACTTGAACCTCACCAAATGCGAGCTGCTCTGAAAAATGATGGATGCGATCGCTGTTGTTGGTGAAAATATAAGAAGCCAACCCAAACTCAGTATCGTTCGCAAGCCTTAATACCTCTTCGTCTGTTTCAAACGACATAAAAGGAGCTATAGGACCAAAGGTTTCCTCTCTAAACAGGCGCATTTCTGTGGTCATTCCTGAAATTACGGTGGGCATCATCCAATTTCCACCTTTCATTCCTTGAGGAATTTCTCCTCCCGCTAACAGAACGCCTCCTTTTTCTTTGGCATCATTGATCAAATCAAACATGCGATCTCTGTCATTTCTTGTGACCATAGGTCCCATGTCAGGTTTTTGGTCTATACCAAAACCAAGCTTAAGACTTTTAACGCGTTCAACATATTTTTCTAAAAACGAATTATAAAAGCTCTTGTGCACAAAAAATCTGTTGGCAGCAACGCAAATCTGACCACTATTACCAAATTTTATTCCGATTGCCAAATCGAGTGCTTTGTCAATATCTGCATCTTCAAATACAATAAATGGCGCATTACCGCCAAGTTCCATACTGAGTTTTTTGATAGATGTAGCACTGTCTGCGATCACACGTTGACCAGTAGCCGTCGACCCTATCATGGTCAAGACAGAGGGTATTTTACTTTTGCTAAGCGTAGTTGCAACTTCGCTAGTAGGCCCAGACAAAATATTGACCACACCAGCTGGAAAATCAATATCATGTATGATTTCACCTAAAATATAAGCTGAAAGTGGCGACAATGCAGAGGGTTTAATGATAATTGAGCATCCAGAAGCCAAGGCGGGGCCTAGTTTAAAACCCACATTGAGGAGCGGAAAATTCCAAGCCAAATATGCGACTGCTACCCCAGCGGGTTGTTGAATCATTTTGTGGGTATGGGTATTTTCGTAATCTGGGATTTGCTCATCACGTAAATTTTTCATGGCGTTAGGATACCACTCTAAAGCATTAACTACCGCTTCAATGTCCTCCCAAGCAGCGTCATAGGTTTTGCCCATTTCATAAACAATGGCGGATCTAAGCAAGTGTTCGTTTTCAAGAACGGCTTCTCTGAGCTTTAACATCCATTGGGTACGTTCTGACAAAGAGCATTTTGACCAAAACTCGAATCCTTTTTGGGCAGCTTCTAGTGCCTTTTCAGCATCCGCTTTCCCTGCTTCTGCAATTTGAGCTATGGGTTTGCCGTCAGCTGGGCAAATAACATCCGACCTGGTTTTGGATACACTATCTACCAACGCCCCGCCGATATACATTTTATGATAACCGAAATCCATATTTTTTTATTTCAATAATTCTTTAATATCAGCAACCCCGTTCGTTGGATTGGTAAATTTATGAAGCGCATCTGGGTTAACTTCTAGTCCCAGTCCAGGACTGTCTGGCACTTGTATTATTCCATTTTCCATTTCTAATATAGGAAATGTAAGCTGCTCTCGCAACGCATTCTCTGTCTGATCAAATTCCAACAGAAAATCGGGGCTAAACATTCGTCCAGGAACAGACTCCAAGTTGGATATGAAATGCAGAGCTACATGCAGGCCTATAGAACTACCCCAAGTATGGGGAACCACATCTACTCCATAGGTGGAGGCTAGCGAGGCGATGCGCTTGGCTTCTGTCAGTCCGCCACAAGCACAAATATCAGGTTGGATAATGTCAACCGATTTGTTTCTAAGGAGTTGATGAAAGCCAAAACGCAAGTACTCACATTCACCTCCTGCAATTGGTATGGTGGTTTTTTGCCGTAGTTCGGCATATTGCTCGTAGAATTCTGGAGAGACAGGCTCTTCAAACCAGGATATTTGGTAGGCTTCTAATTTTTTCGCCAATTCAAGTGCCTCCATATAGGTGTAGGCATGGTTTGAATCAATCATAAGTTTGATATCGTCTCCAATGATGGAGCGTAAATGCTTCACATTAGAAACATCTCTGTCAATACCTAGACCCACTTTCATCTTGATGGCCTTAAACCCTTTTTCCAAATACCTTTTGGCCTCCTCCTCAAAATCTTTAGTCGGATTGTCTTTTTCTGTAAAATACATTCCAGTGGCATAAGGAACTACATAATTTCTGTGTACGCCCCCTAGCAATGCACCCACAGGCTGATTCAATAATTTTCCTTTAATGTCCCAAATGGCGATGTCTATAGCACTCATCGAGGCTACCAAAACACCACGGCGGGCAAAATCAAGTGTTTTGCGGTACATCTTGTTCCAAATCACTTCATTGTGTAAGGGATTTTGTCCAATCACCTGAGATTTTAAAAACTCAATTCCAGACTCCAAAATGAGAGCAGGACCATAGCCTTCTCCCCAACCGTAAGTACCATCAGAGCAGGAAATTTTAACAATACATATACAGCGCTCTGAATATTCCCATTGAGAAAAGAAAAAACTTTTTTCTAAAGTGTCTTTCAGTACAAAAGTTTCAATGTTGGTGATTTTAGTCATTAATTTTTAATTGTGTTTATCAAGTGCAAACTAAAAATTGTTTAGGTTGTTTATTCATTATTGTTTAGCATATATTGGTCACTAATTATCTTCTAACTTAAATAATCAACGATTTCCTCAGCTTCTTGTATGGATTGAATATATGCCACCACCTCGTCGTGTACTGGATATTTGGTGTAGGTCCAAAAAGTATCTTTGTTTTTAAAAGTAGAAACCAAACTGACATCAAAAAATGAAGCACCGTAGTCCCCCACATTGATTCCCGTTTCATAAGAGAGGATTTCTGGAATGTGCGAAGGCAACTCGTCCAAGCGTCGCTTGACTTCTTGTGCGAGTTGAGCACGGTTCATGCCATTGGCATTTTCTTTCAATTTCCAAAGGACGTTATGCGTGTACATAATTCGTTACGTTAAAAAACTTCCCAAGTTAATTACTAAGGAAGTTTTTGATTAATAGTTTTCTGTCAAAAAAATTATTCTTTGATCAGTTTTTGTGTAGCTACTTTTCCGTCTACAGCAGAAGCCTTTAGCATATAGATGCCTTTGGCTAGGTTTCCAACCTCTACTTGTCTGACATTATTTGACTGTGAGAGCACTTTGGAACCGGTAAGTGAAAATATCTCCACTCGCTCCAATGGCAATTCAGATTGAAACCTGATGACATCTTTCACGGGGTTGGGGTAAATATTGAATTGAAAATCGTTAACATCAGAAACCGAGGCTGTTGCAGGCACGACGGTTAAAGAAATATTATCGAAACTTAACCCTGCATTTCCCCAATTTTTTGTAACTCTAAATGAATAATTTTGAGTAGCTGCAGCTGTGTAGGAAATGGTTAAATCGCTCCAGTCGCCCCCACTTGGCGTTACAGGACCAGCAACGACAGCATTATTATTAACTGCATCAATTACTTCTAATTTATATGCCCCCGCTTGACCTGCAAGGTCAGGTTTTAATGAGATTTTATATTCGAATACGTCCCCGGCGGTCGCTTCAACAACTCTTTGGATTACCGCGTAATTAGCTACCCCACCATGATTCATTTTTCCAAAGAAATCTGATGAAGCAGCCCCATTTCCATCTTCCTTAGCCATGGTGTAAGTAAAACCATTTCCCCAGCCTTGAAGGCCAAGGTTATCGGCAGGTGAACCTGCTACACTTCCCTCCTTAAGAATATTGTCACCAGCTGCCCAGCCGGCTTCAAAGGTTTCATTAATTAGGGTGTTTTGAGCATGTGTTTGAAAGCTTAAAATGAAAATAAATAATAGTGTAAATAAATGTTTCATAATGTTTTAGTTTAAAGTTTAACGAGTTTATAATTGTCTATCGAGACTTCCGTCCCTTCTGCAAATCGAAACAACTGTAGGCTTATTTTGGTTTTGTCTTTGGGCACTGTGAATTTTAAGTTGCTTGAAATCCATTTGCCAGATTGAGGTTCTTTGATACTGGCGGTTGCTAGTTTTGAATTTTCTCCAGTTCCACAAACCACAGCAAGGTTTATATTGCGTTTCCAACCCTGACCATTGTTTCGTGAACGCGTGTCAATTTCCCATTGATAAGTAGCCCCTGATTCTACATTAAATTGCTTGACCAAAAAAAGTTTTCCTTGGTCTGACCCTTTTGCTACATTATTATTTTCTTCTTCTTCAATAATCCAAATTGAGTTGTTCCACCCTTGAAACTTAAGGGTGTTCCCTTTGGTAATTTCTGTGCCTGCTGTCTGATCCTCAAAATCGAGATTGTATACCAAATCTTGTGCGGTTCCAAAAAATGATAAAACCACAATAAAAAGAACAGAAAGATGATAAAACTTCATAAATACAAGTGTTGAGTTGTTGATTATACAAACCAACAACTAATATTGTATCCTCAGCGTGCAGCAATTATCATCTTAATATCATTTTTTAGCATAGTCAGTTCCGATACATTACCAAGATTAATAATTGCTTTACTTTGGCAGTAAAATTTAATAATCCATGCCACAGAAGCTTATTTTTTCATTTGTACTTTTGTTTTCTATAACTGCACAGTCACAATCTCCTGAATGGGAGGATTTATCGGTCTTTAAAATCAATACTACAGCGCCGCATGCGCACTTTGAACTGTTTGCATCTCAGATCCAAAAGGAAAAGGAAAATCAATCGAGCTTGGAAAAGTCCCTCAATGGGATGTGGGATT
The DNA here is from genome assembly GCA_024645005.1 of Bacteroidota bacterium. Lineage (GTDB taxonomy): Bacteria > Bacteroidota > Bacteroidia > NS11-12g > UBA9320 > UBA9320. Next base: position 7,677 of record JAHEGS010000202.1, on the reverse strand, counting down.
TTAAATGGTATACGACGCCAGACAAAGCGCCGACAAATTTTTTCGCCAATGATTTTGATCGTTCTGATTGGACAATTATTCCTGTTCCAGCCGATTGGCAGTTCCACACAGACGATTTTCCACTGTACAGCAACATCGTTTATCCCTACGAAATCAATCCACCTTTTATGCCCAAAGATTACAACCCAGTGGGGTGCTATGCTCATACGTTTACGATACCCGAAAACTGGGATAAGCATCAAGTATTTTTGCACTTTGCAGGTGTGAACTCTGCCTTTTATGTATGGGTAAATGGTCAGAAAGTGGGCTATAGTGAGGGCAGTAAGACCCCAGCCGAATTTGATATTAGTTCCTATTTGTTAGCGGGAGACAATCAACTTGCTGTTCAGGTGATTCGTTGGTCCGACGGCACTTATTTGGAAGATCAAGATTTTTGGCGCCTCAGTGGTATTGAGCGCGATGTTCGATTGTATGCCAGCCCCAAAAAAGCATCTTTACGAGATTTTACTGTGCGAACAAATCTCAACGAATCATATACCCAAGCAACACTAGAAGTGGATGTATTGCTGTCCAATTTTTCCAGACAAAAATCCAAAGGGCACATTTCCCTTGAGCTTATGGACGGAAACAATTCTATTGCCCAAACATCAAAAGTGTTTTCACTTAAAAAAGGGAATGAAAGTTTGGTAAAATCGGTAATTCCTACCCAAAACATGCGGTTATGGAGCGCTGAAGTTCCTAACCTATACACGCTTTGGATTCGCGTTTTTGACAGCAAAGGAAATGAAACGCATGCACTGAGTCAGGCTGTTGGATTTCGAGAAACTAAGATTGAAAATGGGCAGTTTCTAGTCAATGGTCAACCCGTTTTGTTCAAAGGCGTTAATCGTCACGAACACGACGAGTGGACTGGACATGTGGTTTCCAAAGAATCCATGCGAAAGGATATTGAAATCATGAAAGCCAACAATATCAATGCCGTACGCACATCGCATTATCCCAACGATCCTTACTGGTATGAGTTGTGCAACCAATATGGTATATATGTAATTGATGAAGCCAATATTGAATCCCATGGTTTTCATTACAAAAAAGAAGACACACCCGCTTATAAACCTGAATTTGAGGCCATGCATCTGGACCGAATCGAGCGTATGATAAAGCGAGACAAAAATCAGCCCAGTATCATAAGTTGGTCTATGGGTAATGAGGCAGGAGACGGACCATCTTTTGTCAAAGGCTATAAGTGGGCAAAGACGTATGACCCCACACGACCCGTGATGTATGAGCGCACCTCCGAACACCCTTATTTTAAAAGGACAAATATTGATATTGATTTAGAACCCCATACCGACTATTTTTCTTGGATGTATGCACCGATGGAAATGATAGAAAGTGAGTATTTGGGTCAATTTCCTGACCGACCTTTTATTTGGTGTGAATATTCCCATGCCATGGGCAATAGCAACGGAAATATCGTTGATTTGTGGGATATGGTTCGAAGCGAACGCCAAATGCAAGGTGGGTTTATTTGGGATTTTGTAGACCAGGGCTTGGCAGCCATGGATGAAGATGGCACCAAATACTGGAAGTTTGGCGGCGATTTTGCACCCGACCACTACCATACAGATGGAAATTTTTGCTTGAACGGGATTGTCAATGCAGACCGTACACCCCATCCCGCACTAGAAGAAGTAAAGCTTGTGTATCAAAACGCTCACGCCAGCTGGGCAGATGAGAACAAGAAAGAAATCATGTTGTACAATGAAAACTTTTTTACTTCGTTGGCTGCTTACAAGCTGGAATTTGTCCTTTTAAAAAATGGGGTTGAGATAGAATCTTACACACATAATTTACAAACACTACCCCAAGAAACAGCATACATCCCACTGGCTTTCAAGTCAGAACTAGAAAATAGCAGTGATTACCACGTAAATATTTACGGAAAGCTTAAAAAAGCCGATGCACTTCTGGCAGAGGGTCATCTAGCCTTTTCCGAACAATTACTGCTGCAGGAAGGTGAGATTGAAACCTCTGTCGTTGTACAGAATGGTAAAATAGAGGTTGTTGAAAACCAAAACGAAATCCATTTCAGTATTGGTGACTTATCTCTAGGATTTAACAAATCAATCGGATATTTAACCACCTTGGATGTTTCAGGAAGTGAGATGCTTTTAAAAAGCCCAAAACCTCACTACTGGCGCGCGCCCATAGACAATGATTATGGAAACAAAATGCCAACAAGACTAAAAGCATGGAAAAAAGCCTCTGAAAATCAAACATTGGTTTCTTTCAGTCACAAAAAAACAAAGCAGGGGCATCTTGTAGAAAGCGTATTTGAATTAGCTGCTGTCAACTCCAAAGCGGTGATGAGTTATTTGATTCAACCCAATGGCAGCGTTAGAGTTACCCACTCCTTTGACTATGGCGGTTCTCATGACAAAACCGAAATACCAAGAGTTGGACTCAATATGCAGCTTTCTTCATCATTAGAGAATATGGAATGGTATGGACGTGGACCACATGAAAATTATATCGACAGAAAGGCCTCAGCCTTTATGGGGAGTTACAGTGCTAAAGTAAACGAGATGAAGTTTGATTACGGCAGACCACAAGAAAATGGGTATAGAACACAAACAAAGCATTTGTCCCTCATAGACAAAAACGGAAATGGACTGATGTTTATTGGTGCTCCTGAATTTTCATTTGCCGTACACAACAACACCACGGATGATTATGATGATGGAGCTTGGAAAAATTCCAAACGAAAAGATGCGCTTGGAAATCCTAAAAACAGTCATCTTAACGATATTAAACCAAGAGATTTGTTGAATCTAAATATTGACTATCGACAAATGGGCGTTGGTGGTGACAATTCTTGGGGTGCCAAGCCGCATGACCAATACCTGATTTGGCCCAAAGATTACACCTATTCTTTTATCATTCAACCTGTAATTAAAAAATAAATTAACTGTATAATGTACAAACAAATTAAATATCCAATTTTCGTATTGCTCTTAAGTTATTCTCTATGTGCTCAAAATCAATACTACTTGAGCAGCTCAACTGGAAATGACAGCAACGATGGTTCGCAAACACAGCCATGGAAAACATTATCGAAAATTAGCAACAACACGCTTGGCCCTGGCGATACAGTCTATTTCAAAAAGGGAGATACGTTTCGTGGGCATTTTGTGGTTGATGGGTCAGGAACTGAACAGAGCCCAATCACTTTTACATCTTATGGAAACGGAAATCAGCCTATTATAAGCGGTTCGGACCATGATGATGGGGGTGGAGATTATCGAGAAGCAATGCTTGTAACCAATCATGACAATATGGTTTTTGACGATTTAGAGATACAAAATCACAGAACAATATCTCGTTCTGGTGTAGGAGATTTGGTCAGTTTTGGAATAAGAATAGAAGTGTCTGATTCTAATGCAAACCTTAATAATTTTTCCTTTAGAAATATGACATTTAAAAACGTCTACGCTCTTTATTGGGTAGACCCGTCAAATCAAAATGCATTCAATGATTTTGAAGTATCAGGCCTGACATTTATTTCATCTTGGGGTGGGATTATCAATAATGTGATTGTTGAAGACTCTTACTTTACAGACTTGCAGCGAATTGGTGTTCATATTAAAAATACAATGGGTAAAACCTCTACTAAGAGAAATACAAATTTTGTGTTTAGAAACAATGAGTTTTTTCAAATTGGGGGTACTTGTGTGCTTCCAGTAAGAACTGAGAATTGCCTGATTGAGAATAATATTTTTAACCAACCAGGTGCCAAAACCAACGACAAAATGATTGGTCGGGGTAGTGCTGTCTGGAATTGGTATAGCATCAACACCATTATTCAGTATAACCAAGCCATAAATGCCAAAGGGATTATGGATTCCCATGGAATTCATGTTGACCATTCGAACGTGGACACCTTTATACAATACAATTACATGCAAGATTGCGAGGGTGGATTTGTTGAGATTCTTGGTGGAAACCAACGTGCTGTTTATCGCTTTAATATTAGCGTAAATGATGGATGGCGTGTACACCCCAATTGGGTTAACAGCGATCATACCATCTGGTTGAATGATAAAATTGGAGGTGAAAGCGGACACCCTTCTATTGACAGCTATATATACAACAATACTGTTGTCATAAATAAAAGCGGAAATGATGCATTCGATACAGCAATTGATATCAATGGGCAAAACACCCGAATTTTTAATAATATTTTTTACGCTACCAATGGTTCTGGTATCGGTAATCAGCAAGGGAATTATGGCGACCCGAACTTAATGATGACCAACAACATGTTTTTTGGAAATATTAGAAATAATTTCAAAACCCTTGACTCAAATAGGTTGGAGGTTAATCCTGTTTTTTACAATGAACAAATCGGTGACCAATATGGATTTCAAATCAATGGTTCTAGCCAAGCAATAGATGCAGGTGCAGCCTATACAGGGAATTATGCACATCCAGCCATTCCAGTGGGTGCATCTACCATTTTTACCAATGTGGAGGAATACCCGACAGTGGATTTCTTTGGCAATTCAATAACAGGAGATTTTACCCCAAATATAGGTGCTAGCAATGCGAAAAATGGAGAAATTACTCTTTCAAACAAATCCGATGCTTCATCCGATAAGGTTTACATTCAAAATCCTATGATGTCTGAAAAAGTAGTACTTTTTGGTATAGATAAACCTTATCAATATGCTTTGGTTGATATATTGGGCCGAACAAAGCAACAAGGCTTTTTAGAAGCCAGTCAAAATGAAATTATTTTAGATCAGACTCTTAGCTCTGGTGTTTATCTTCTAAAGCTCGAGAACAAAGCCAATACGATTAAATCCAAAATTGTTGTGAATTAATCGAATTTTAGCACAAATCATTTAATGTCACGATATGGGTCTATGGAGAAGTTTTTTTGCCAACAAAAACACTGTAATTTCATTTCTCTTTATTTTTGTTACTTCTTGTAATTCTCAAAACAATGGCCTCTCGGGTACTTCTGAAGATGATTTAAATGAAAACAATTCATCTACAAATCCTGTTTTAGCAAATTATGATCTAATTAGGCATGATGATTTTGGATTTTTTGATGCAAGAAATTGGTCAAAGGGGCTTACTCATGGCGCCGATGAATCCATTCGAATGATTTGGAATAAAAGTACAGGGGGTGAGCACCTGCTGAATGACAATTATGATGGATATCTTTTAGACGATAATGTCTATGTTAGTGACGGATTACTTTTTTTAGAAAACAGAAAAGAAACAATACAAGGAACAGACCCTGTAGGACAGTTTGACTATACTACAGGTTGGATAAACTCACTCCAAAAAATCAATTTTAATGGAACACAGAAAGGAGTGTACATTGAAATACGAGCCCAATTCCCAAAGGGCGATAAAGTTTGGCCTGCCATTTGGTTAATTGATGATTCCACAAACAGAGGCTGGCCCCCTGAAATCGATATATGGGAATATTTTGGTCGCTTTTTTAATACCAATCGAACTGATGAAATGTTTATGCGTTACATATATGGACTTTGGAACGATAAAAAAGACCACAGTGTGCCCATTGAGAATTTTCAGGAAACTTATAGTGCATTCAATCAGTTTTACACCTATGGATTTCTTTGGACAAAAGATCGTATGAGTTGGTATATCGATGACCAGCTCGTACATACAAAGACCAAAGGTGTGGAAGTTCCATCAGCTGACTGGCCAGACAAACCCATGTGTTTGGTTATAAACAACGGACTAATGCGAGTTGTTAGCGATGAAAACACTACTTTTCCCAATGCACTTGTATTGGACTACATAAAAATTTACGAGGATAATAATTAAAAATTATTGCGCACTCCTACCAAAACAACGCATACAATAATACTGTGATAAGTAACACCCCAAAGGCAGCTACATTAAAGGTTTTGTCTGTTGCAAACAGTTGTTTGCTGAGTACAATGCCTTTTGGGTCATCCTGATTGCCTTCAAGTTTGCTGATGCCAGCAATTACCAGTATTGTTCCGATACACGTCAGCATCATCTGGTGCATAAACGGAATATTCACAAACATCGCCGCATCGCTCCAGCCGTTGGGTGCCACTTTAAAGTACATCGCTATCGGAATGGACAATATTACACCCCAAATGGCTGCGTTGTTGGTTGCCTTTTTATAGAAGAGCCCCATTAGGAACACGGCCAAAATCCCCGGGCTTACGACCCCTGTATATTCTTGGATAAATTGGAACACTTGTCCCAGACTTCCCAGCTGCGGTGCAATCAGCATAGCGATGATAAGGGCAACTAGTCCTGTAAGGCGTCCTACTTTCACCATTTGCTTGTCGTTGGCATTTTTATTGAACATCGATTTGTAGATGTCCATGGTAAATATGGTGGATGTGGAGTTAATCATCGAAGCCAGTGAGGATACGATTGCTGCGGCTAGGGCAGCTAGGATAAGACCTTTGAGTCCCACTGGGATAAAGTTTTTAATCAGCCAAGGCGCAGCGTTGTCATTGGCCACGTTACCAGCGGTTCCTAAAAAGCCCTCACTGCTTAGCATTCCCATGTTTAGGGTGCCTGTCTCTGGGTCTAGGTTCATCACATAGGCGATGATGCCCGGAAGTACCACAATCACAGGGATAATGAGCTTTAGAAAAGCTGCAAACACAATTCCTTTTTGACCTTCTTTAAGGCTTTTAGCTGCCAGTGTTCTTTGAATGATGTATTGGTTAAAACCCCAGTAGTAAAGGTTCGCAACCCACATACCGCCTATGATAACGGCCAATCCTGGCAAGTCCCACCAAGCATCTCTTCCGTTGGGGGTGATGATTTCTCCTTTAGACAATATCATAGAAAAGCGTTCTGGTGCTTTTTCATAGACATACCGAAGTCCATCAAAAACACTGCCCGAGTCTGTGACGTTGGCAAGGGCAAAGTAGGCCATGAGTAGACCACCTATGATGAGCAGTACTACTTGCACCACATCGGTCCAAGCCACAGCCGCCAGTCCGCCCCAAAGGGAATAAGCCGCTGCAAACAGACCGAGTCCAATGATGCTGTTAAGCAATATGCCACCATCACCTGCTCCTATAATGGTATCCAAAGCTTTACCCCCTAAAAAGAGGACAGTTGTGAGGTTTACAAACACAAAGAGTGCTATCCAAAATACCGCCAATATGGTTTTAAGGTTGGTACTGTATCGTTTTTCGATAAACTCTGGAATGGTATAGAGTCCCTTTTCAATAAAAATCGGCAGAAAGTATTTTCCAACCACAAGTAGTGTGATGGCGGCCATCCACTCGTAGGAGGCAATGGCAAGTCCAAGTGCAAAACCAGAGCCAGACATGCCAATAAACTGCTCGGCTGAGATGTTGGCAGCAATTAGTGAAGCACCAATCGCCCACCAAGGCAGTGACTTACCGGCTAAAAAATAATCCTCCGCGCTTTTGGTCTCTCCCTTTTTTTGGCGGGATACAAATAATCCTATTGATAAAATTAGCACGGCATAGAGCGCAAATATGGTAATGTCTATTGTTGAAAAATCCATGTTGGTTTAATTTTGGTTTTGAATATAGTTAATTGTTTGAATAGTGTGTGGTTGCACAATCACGTAAGCGTTGCGCAGCTTGCTCGGCAGTGATGTCACGCTGTGGG
>JAHEGS010000063.1 GCA_024645005.1 Bacteroidota bacterium | reverse complement strand
ACGAAAATTATCATCAAAAAGGCAAAAAGTTCTGATTTCTTCATTTCTATCTCTAATCTTGTAAATCAAAAGTATGCAATTAGGATACCACATCGCTAAAAAGTTAAGCTTTAAAAGCCAACATTCGTTCACAAAAACGATCACTTCATTAGCCATTGCTGCTGTATCCATTAGTGTCTGTGTTGTGATAATGGCTTTTGGAATTTTATTGGGCTTCAAAAAAGAAATTCGAGAAAAAGTGAAAGGCTATGCAGGCGATATTAGTGTCAGTCGTTATCAGCTTGCATCAGGCAACGAGACTAATCTATTTGATATTGACACTAGTTTAATCCAAGAAATAAATCTAGAAGAAGATGTATCTTCTGTTTTCCCCTTTATCAACAAAGCTGGTATACTCAAATCGGATACTACATTAGAAGGAATTATTCTCAAAGGGTTTCCTGCCAATTATGACTTTTCATTTTATCAAAAACACCTCATTCTAGGCGAAATACCTCATTACACCGATTCAAGTGATTCATACGATATCCTGCTGTCTGAATACACCGCATCTATTTTGGATTTAGACACAGGTGATCGCGTTCATCTTTACTTTATTGACCAATCTGATGTTCGAAGAAGAATGCCCAAGGTTAGAGGAATATTTAACACAGGTCTTCACGAATTTGACAAACAATTTGCGATTGCTCATCTTCGATCGATACAACGTGTTGTAAGTAATGATTACTCAAAAGCTGCTGGATATGAGATAAAAGTTAACCATGCTATAAATACTAAGGCAACCCAAGCCAAACTTCAAACCTCATTTGACTATACATACGCCATCAATACGGTACAAGAATTATATCCAGCTATGTTTCAATGGCTTGATATTGTAGATACCAATGTACTGGTCATCATTATACTTATGTTTATCGTTGCCATCATTAATATCATTACCATGCTACTGATTTTAATCATCGAGCGAATTCCAATGATAGGTATCCTTAAATCCATGGGTGCACATTCCACAAAAATTGGAACTATTTTTAACTGGCAAGGAGGGTTCATTTTGTCAGCAGGACTTATTCTTGGAAATGGCATTGCATTGAGTTTTGCCTACTTACAAAACCAATACAAGATGATAGAGCTAAACGCTGAGACTTACTACATGGATGCAGTCCCCTTTTACCTTCCATGGGACTATTTACTCTATATAAACCTAGGAGCTTTGATTGTCTGCTTTGTGTTTACTTATATCCCAGTGCGAATCATTCACCGAATACATCCCGCTCAAAGCATCCGATTTAACTAGTTTTTTTTCTAACGTTCACATGATCAAAGGGACAGTGCAAGCATTTGTTGCCACAACACGTCCCCCGTTTGAGGTGATAAGCCCGAGTAAACACGAGATATCCCTGTTCGTTGTAATAATAATCGGCTACTTCTTGAGTGCTGTTCCGCATTTTTTGCAATAGTTAGAAGATGTATCCTTTTCAGAATAATTACATGCAGAACACACAAGTGTCCCATTAGTTTGAGCCATTTCTACACTTACGATGCCCGTTGGTACTGCAATGACTGCATAACCTAGTATCATTAGTGCAGCACTTAAAAATTGCCCTAAGCCAGTTATTGGAGCGATATCTCCATATCCAACAGTGGTAAGCGTTACCACTGCCCAATAAATACTTCTAGGAATAGATGTAAATCCTGCCTCTGGTGGTTCGATCACATACATGATCGTACCCATGACTACTACAATAACCAGGACTACTCCAAAAAATACAGTTATTTTGGCACCACTTCGTTTGAGAGCTGCCCCCATTCCATTCGCCTCTCCCATAAAACGGGTAAGTCGTAGCACTTTAAAAATTCGGAGCAAACGAACTGTACGAATAATTCTGAAGAGAGGTGAAGCCGGGAAAAAGAACGTCAAATAGGTAGGTATAGTACTCACTAAGTCTATGATTCCCCAAAAACTAAATGCATAACTTTTTGTATTTTCACTTACCATAAGACGTGCTAAATATTCAGCAGTAAATACCCCAGTAAAAAAATACTCCAAATATTTGAGCTGAAGTGCATATTTTGCATGAACACTAGGGACACTATCCGCCATTAGCGTCAATACACTGAATAGAATAGCCCATAACAACCAAATATCAAATCGTCTACCCTCTTGGGTGTCTGCTCCAAAAATGATTATATGCCATTTTTGCTTTGGTGACAAGTCTTTTCGTTCCTTGATGGATGGATAATTAGCCATTAATAAAGCAAAGGTAGAAGCAAGTGTTTACTAGTTATCAACAAAAATTTTATTCCTACTTCAAGCTCAATTTCTTCAGTTGAAAGGTCTTCCGATGACAATCGAGATAGCCCCATTTTTGAATGGCTTGTACATGTTTTTGAGTGCCGTATCCTTTGTGTTTATCAAAGCCGTATTCAGGGTATTGTTTGCTCAATTTAATCATATACTCATCTCGATGCGTTTTGGCCAGAATACTTGCTGCTGCAATACTCTTAAACTTGGCATCTCCCTTTACAATGGTTGTATAACTAAAAAAATCAAAAGGCTTAAATCGATTACCATCTATGAGTAAATGTTCTGGACGAGTAGCTAATTTTTGAACTGCTCGTTGCATGGCAAGAATACTGCAATTCAATATGTTATACTCCTCAATTTCTCGTTCTGAGCAACTTGCCACGGCCCATGCAAGGGCTTTTTCTTCAATTTTTTCGCGAAGTATATTTCGAGTATCCAATGTCAATTTTTTTGAATCATCCAACAGAGGTAATCTCACTCTAGGTGGTAAGATTACAGCTGCAGCATAAACAGGACCAGCCAAACAACCTCTACCAGCCTCATCACAACCAGCTTCAAGCACATTTTTATTGAAATAGCTTTTGAGCATCGAGCAAAAATAACATAAGTTTGCACGCACACATGCTCAACTATCGAGACATCATTTACAACAATTACTTCAGCACGCAAGTCAATAAATTGAATGTTGATCATACTGCTATGCTACGTAAGCAATCCCGACACAATCGCCAGGAATTGATCCATCTACTTCCTTCAAACAAGGATGCCAGGATTGTGGATCTAGGCTGTGGGTTTGGAACGTTTGTAAAACCTGCTATGGACGCAGGTTACAATCATGTTGAGGGCTATGACATTAGCCAGGAGCAAGTGAAAGTAGCACACCAATTGGGCATCAAAAATGTACATTGCATGGACATTGACGGCTTTTTTACAAAAGGAGAAAAAGTAGATGTTTTGGTTGGGTTGGATATCATTGAGCATTTCACCAAGGACGAACTTATGAATTTTCTAACCAAAGCAAAACAATGCCTCAACCCTGGAGGTAAAATCATTCTTCGAACTCCAAACATGGATGCACCACATACGAGTTTGTATGCCTATGGCGATATCAGTCACGAGACTTTCTTGAATAAAAGCTCGGCTCTTCAGGTGATGAGCAGTATAGGCTTTACCTCTACTGAAGTAAATGGGGGGCTGGTAAGAAATCAAAACCCGCTGTTAGAAATCATTCGTAAGATTGGATGGTGGAAGTATGTATTCTTCAAAAAAATCGTGCTATTCTGCTCTGCACGCACCTGGCACAATGTGGTGTTTGAGCCGAATTTGATTATTGTGGCTGAAGATTAATAATTATTAATCTGAACCCAAACTCCTCCAATACTCTGTATTTCTAATACCGAATTTGCGGGTATCGTGTTTTGGTTCAGACCCGATGTATTCAAGTATAAACTTCCAGCACCAAGACTAAATGTCGTTCCTCCACCTCGATTAAGAATGCGATAAACTCTACCGGCACAATTAGCTGCGGATGGTAAGTTCACTGTCTTCGAATTAGATGTAAGTAATAGTAAAGTATAATCGCTGCTCCCAAGTGTATGAGTTCCAGACAATAATGTACGTGTTACAAAACTCTCCGAACCATTCACATCCAATGTCGAGACTGGAGAAGTTTTTACTATGCCAACCTCATCACTCGTAGCATCAATATAGAATGTATTCAAATCAAAAGTGATATTATCCGTCACAGATACATTAACAGATGAAGGAACGGTACCACTCCCCGAATAAATTCCATTATCGTCACTGGGCGTCTCCCAAGAAGCCCCTCCGTTTGTTTTAGTCAACACTTCTTGTGCTGACGCTGAATAAAAAAGCCCGAATGCTAAAAATCCAAAAATCAGTATTTGTTTCATTTGTTTGGTGCAAATAACCTAGCATCGAAACCCATTACGTTGCCAGTAAATATGATTTTCGTCATATTTTGATGTAATTTTAGTCATAAATATTTTAGCTAATCAAAATCGAGATAGAATCGTTCAGCAAAGTCGTTCAATTTGGGGTATTTTTTGGCAAAATCCTCAAATTGTTGTTGGGGAGTAAACATTTTGTAGTCACTTATCTGCTTGGCATTCACCTTGCATTGCAACTTTTCGAGAGCGAATCCATTGGATTGGAAATGAGCAACAATCATAGCAGTGGCATCTGTAATTTCAGATTCGACAATCTTGGACCCCACCGTAAATGTAATGGCATTTTGGTCTGTCAGGGTGATTAATGGGTCTGTCAAAAAAGCGGCAAGACTGGTTCGTTTTTGTGCAGTCAACTCTTGTGCATAGGATAAAAATAATCTTATAGCATCTTCTAGTGTCAACTCTTTTAATGAAGAGTCATCCGATACCTCAGTATCTGATCGTTTTGCAGATTGGTGGGATTCAGATTCAGAAGTTTGTGATTTAACCCCTACCGTCTTCATCATATTTTTCAGTCCACCAATCCGTACAACCTCTTGTTGGTCGTAATCTTCCGGAGATGCTCCATTTTCTTTAGGCGTAAGTGACGCTTCTTGTTCTTCAGAGGTAGTTTGAAACAAATGGCTATAAAAGCCTGATTCGCTAAGAACTAGTCGTTTAGGCTTTTTTTTTTAGTCACGTCAATAGCGTGTTGAAGTGATGCGAGTTTGATCAAACAAAGCTCTACATGCAAGCGTTGGTTGTGGCTCGACTTATAATTCATATCTGCCTCGCCTAGAATATTTATCGCATTCACCACAAAAGAAGCCGTCATAGATTTGGACTGTACCAAGTATTTATCTGCTATCTCTTGTGATTTTTCAATCAATTGTTGACTGGAGGCATTTTGTGCGACTAAAAGATCTCTTAGGTGGTTAGCCAACCCATTGAGGAACAATTGACCATCAAAGCCATTGCGTTGAATTTCATCATACAAGACCAATGCTGCACTGATATCTCCTGCCAGGAAACAGTCGATTATTTTGAAGTAATAATCATAGTCTAGAATGTTCAGGTTATTAAGAACAGCTTGATAAGTGACTTTCCCTTCTTCTCCAAAACTAACCATCTGATCAAAAATGGAAAGGGCATCACGCATGGCTCCATCTGCTTTTTGTGCTATTAGATGTAAAGCACTTTCCTCTGCTGTGATGTTTTCTTCTTTGGCAATTTGCTGAAGGTGACTCACAATCTGTGGCACCTGAATGCGATCAAAGTTAAATACCTGGCATCTCGAAAGTATGGTGGGAAGGATTTTGTGTTTTTCGGTGGTTGCTAAAATGAATACTGCATACTTGGGTGGCTCTTCCAATGTTTTGAGGAAAGCGTTGAATGCTTGTTGGGAAAGCATGTGAACCTCATCAATAATGTAGACCTTGTAGTCTCCTGTTTGAGGTGGGATTCTGACTTGTTCGGTGAGTGATCGAATATCATCTACCGAATTGTGCGAAGCCGCATCCAATTCAAAAATATTGTACGAAAAATCATATCCTTCGGGTACCGTATTCTTATTGATTTCTTTGGCAAGTATGCGGGCACAGGTAGTCTTTCCGACACCCCGCGGACCACAAAACAGAAAAGCCTGTGCTAATCGGTCATTGGTGATTTCATTGACCAACGTCTCCGTAATGTGCTGTTGTCCAACCACCGTATCAAACGATTCTGGACGATATTTACGTGCACTTACGATGTAGCTTCCCATGACTTTTACTTAATGCAAAGTATAGCCCCACAAAATGGATAAACAAGTAGTGTTGAAAAAATAGATAAAGATGTTCAAATTCTGGTTTAGAAATGTGCAGACAAACACGAAGCAAAAAAGTCGCTTAAATATAATTTTAGATTAAGAAAAAAAGTTACTTTTGCACCCCTAAAAATTTATACATTTAATAAAATGGCAAAAACAAATTACGAGTCTGTAGTCATATTGACACCCGTGCTTAGCGAGAGAATGTTGCAAGATGCAGCAAACTCATTCGAGAAGCTGATTACAGAAAATGGTGGAGAGCTCATCCACAAAGAAAATTGGGGGCTAACTAAAATGGCCTATCCTATTCAGAAAAAAACAACTGGTTTCTATCAGATTTTTGAATTTGCAGCAGATGCTGATGCAGA
>JAHEGS010000048.1 GCA_024645005.1 Bacteroidota bacterium | reverse complement strand
GTTTCACTCACATCATCCATATAATCAGTGAAGGTAAATCGCATACCATAATCAACACCTACAATCCAATTATGACTCAGTTTGAATTTTAGTCCTGCCCCAACTGGAATAGCAACTTGGGTTAAAGCATACCGTTTTCGATCATTGAACTCCGTAGTTTCTTGTCCTTCAGTTCCTAAAGGTTGTAACTCCACCATTTCTCCATCCCTATCTGCAAGCTCTGCATATACTCCTGGAGTTAAATAGGCAGCCATTTGCCCATTTGGATCGTAGTTGAATTCAGCCATTGGATTAAACTTAAACACACTAAAACCGGTGTAAGCATATGGAATCACTCCTGATTTTGAGTTTCTATCTAGTGTGTTGAAATTATACTCAAAAGCACCTGTGAAATCCCATAGGTCAGATTCAAAAGAAAGATTTCTTGTTTTACCTCGATCTTCATACCAGTCATCTCTTCCTTCAATTTGTCCATATTGTGCACTCAATCGAACGGTAAATCTTTGTTGAGGTGAATATCGGGTAATAATCCCAAAACTTGGTTTCATTGCACGAGGTTCTATAGCAGTTTTAACTAAATCTCCATTGTAATGACTAAATCCACCAATCAAACCAAATTCTAGGGAACTTGAATTAAACCAACGTTGAGCCGAAACACTTTGAACGCTCATTAATATTGATAAGCAAATACTTAAGATTATTTTTTTCATAACTTTTAAAAAATACCCATGAAAGCTGTTAACAGCTGTAATCAACAAAGATAATATTCTAAACGAAAATGACCGAAGAAATATTTTATATCCTCTTGTTAAACTAAGGTGTAAAACTCGGGTTTTTCGTAAGTATGGTTTATAATTACACCTGCACTAATTAGATTTACTAGAATTTTTGACGCCCTCCATTTACTAATATTAACCATTTTACGGAATTGTTGTAATGTTATTCGCTCATTGTCTTCCAAGTATTTCAAGAGTGCTTCTTCATTTTTACCATATTTGATAAATGTCCCTTTATTACTTGCTTGTCTTTTGAGCACGTCAACTACAATCTTACTTGCCAAAAGACTCTTGTCTTTATTTCGTATGTGAACCCACCATTTACCGTCTTCACCTTTTGCTGAATAGGGTTTCAACTCTCCCTCAGGAATAGTACACTCCAAGATGATTTTACCTCCAATATTATACTCCTCTAATTCCAGATTAATTTCAGGCTTACAATAGAAAGAAGCTGCTAATTCAAGCATGTATTTTTCATCTTCACTCCGAATACCCGCAATACTTCGATTATCTCTTACTCCAACCAAAAGGACACCTCCCTTGTGATTTGCAAAACTGACCATGGTTTTTGCAATTTTAGAAGCACTGCTTATTTCTTGTTTATAGTCAAGGGTTTCGCCTTCACCATCAATTAAATATTTTTTTATTCGGTCAATCACCTGCTTTAAATAGGTCTCAGTTTTTGTAATGCAGACGTATATTCTGCTATTATTTCAACAACAATATCCGCGGCTGGTTTTATCTCATTGATGTACCCACTGATTTGTCCAATTTCTAACTCACCATCTTCTAGATCTCCCTCAAACATGCCTTTTTTTGCTCTTGCTCTCCCCAAAATTATTTTTAGTTCTTCTTCTGACGCACCGCTCATTTCTGCACGATTGATCTGTTCCCAAAATTTATTTTTTAGCAAACGTGCAGGTGTAAGTTTTTTTATACTTAGTTGCGTGTCACCATCTTTGGCTTTTAAAATTGCTTTTTTAAAGTTTACATGAGCTGATGATTCTTCAGAAGTAACAAACCTACTTCCGATTTGAACACCCTCAGCACCTAAAGCAATAGCTGCCAACATTGTTCTTCCCGTACCAATTCCTCCAGCAGCAATCACTGGTATTTTTACGGCTTTACATAATTGAGGAACAAGTACAAGTGTAGTTGTCTCCTCTCTACCGTTGTGTCCTCCTGCCTCAAAACCTTCAGCTACTATTGCATCTACTCCACATGATTCTGCTTTTAATGCAAACTTTTCATTGCTCACCACATGAACAACGGTAATCCCTTTTTCTTTGAGATGTTGTGTCCAAATAGCCGGATTACCCGCTGATGTGAATACAATTTGAACTTTTTCTTCAATTACAATCTTGATCAGCTTTTCGATGTCAGGATATAACAAAGGAATATTAACCCCAAAAGGTTGTTTGGTTGCTTTTTTACACTTTTGAATATGTTCTCTCAAAATCTCCGGATACATACTCCCAGCACCAATAATTCCAAGTCCCCCAGAATTACTCACAGCACTAGCAAGTCTCCATCCACTGCACCAAATCATCCCTGCTTGAATAATGGGGTATCTTATTCCAAACAACGATGTAATTCGTTTTGTCATTTGGCGAAGTTAGGAAATTGTTAAAACAGATAATCGATGAACTGGAATAACTTTTCTGATTAACTTCGTTTTATGAATTTCTCCTATTGGGAAAAAGAATATTTAATTTCTCCATCCAACTATCTCATTGTTGGAATGGGACTTGTTGGCCTTCAAACAGCCATTAATCTCAAAGAAAAACACCCCAAAGCAAGTGTTACAGTTATTGACAGGCACGGTTGGGGACTGGGAGCTAGTACTCGAAATGCAGGGTTTGGATGTTTTGCAAATATCTCTGAAATATTAGACGATTTGAAATACGACACTCCAGAAAATGTATACGAAACCATATCAAAAAGATACCAAGGACTCATTAAACTGCGTGAGAAATTTGGAGATTTACAAATGGACTATCAAACCAAAGGCAGTATTGAGATATTTACCAATAAAAATAAACACGAACTTCATGAAGCCATTGATAGTCTGCAAGGAATCAACGCTATTTTGTCGCGAGAACTGAACCTTGACCGTGTTTTTACATACAAAAGCAAATGCTCATTACCTGGTGTAATAGGAACTGTCCATAATGAGCATGAAGGGCAACTCAACACTGGCAAAATGTATCGTACCATTTACAGCTATGCTCAAGGTTTAAATATCAATCTAATTGGTGGATTAGAGGTACTTGATTGGAACGATGAGACTGAAATAACGGTTAATACTCGACAAAATATTCAATTAAAAACCAAGAATTTGATACTATGCACCAACGCATTTACTTCTAATCTCGTTGATGAGGATATTTCCCCGTGCAGAGGACAAGTCATTGTCAGTGAACCAATGGAAAACATACCCATCAAAGGGCTTTACCATTATGATAACGGTTATTATTATTGGAGAGACATTGACAATCGCATACTTCTGGGAGGAGCTCGCAACTATGATTCTGTTGGAGAAACCACGAATAAAATTGAGACTAGCGATGTGATTATATCTGAACTCAAACGCTTCATGGAAGAGCAAATTACAAGCAAACCTATTTCCATAGAATATCAATGGAGTGGCATCATGGGTATGGGTAAATCAAAACAAAAGAAACCCATCATCAAAAAAATTGAGCCTCATGTATTCCTTGCAGCTCGACTAGGGGGCATGGGAGTTGCTTTGAGTGCTAGCGTTTCCGAGGAAATTATTGAGCTAATGGAGTAATCCTACCCTTTAATGATACTTCTTGCGATAACGATTCGTTGCACCTCGCTCGTACCTTCATAAATTTGGGTAATTTTGGCATCTCGCATCATTCGTTCCACATGATACTCTTTTACAAACCCATATCCCCCATGAATTTGAACAGCTTCTGTGGTCACCCACATAGCCGTTTCTGAGGCATAAAGTTTAGCCATACTAGAAGCTTGCGCATAATCCTCTCCAGCATCCTTAAGTGCAGCAGCTTTGAAACAAAATAAACGTGAAGCTTCAATACGAGTAGCCATATCAGCTAACTTAAATTGGATAGCTTGGTGATTCATGATTTCCGTACCAAATGCTTTACGCTCTTTTGAATATTGTAACGCTCGTTCATATGCTCCACTGGCAATACCAAGTGCTTGGGAAGCAATACCTATGCGTCCACCACTAAGAACCTGCATGGCAAACTTGAAACCAAACCCTTCTTCACCAATTCGATTTGCTTTAGGTACTTTCACATCCTGAAACATAATTGAATGCGTATCCGAACCCCGAATTCCTAGTTTATCCTCTTTATTCCCCACCGTAAATCCTTCCATATCAGAAGTTACAATCAGACAATTTATTCCCTTGTGGCCTTTTTCAACATCCGTTTGAGCCATCACTAAAAAAGTACTTCCTGTCTTACCATTGGTAATCCAATTTTTAGTACCATTCAATAAATAATGATCTCCCATATCAATGGCTGTTGTTTTTTGACTTGTAGCATCACTTCCAGCCTCAGGCTCGCTCAAACAAAATCCACCATGTATTTGCCCACCTGCTAGGGGTTTGAGAAACCGCTCTTTCTGTTCATCGTTCCCATATTTTTCTAGACCCCAACACACCAATGAATTATTTACACTCATCACTACACTCGCACTGGCATCTACTTTAGAGATTTCTTCCATTGCAAGCACATAGCTGATGGTGTCCATGCCACTTCCTCCCCACTTGGGATCAACCATCATTCCCATCATACCGAGTTCCCCTAGTTTTTTTATTTGTTCAGTTGGGAATCGCTGTTCGTTATCTCGCTCAATGACGCCCGGCAACAACTCAGATTCTGCAAAATCTCTTGCTGCTTGCTGTATCATTAAATGTTCTTCTGAAAGTTTAAAATCCATACTGTTTTTTCACAAATGTATAGCAATGCACTCCTAATATCTTTATTTTTAGGACATTCAAGGGCTTGTTTAGAATGGGGTTAAAAAAGAAAAAAATAAAAGATAATATTTGCTTTTTTAAAAAATGAGTCATTTCACTCCCCGCTATTTAAAAAATGGGGATACGGTCGGCATCGTATCACCCGCACGACATATCAGTCCAGATCAGGTACAACCAACTGTAACATGGTTAGAAAAACACGGACTTAAAGTCGAACTTGGCCCTAACATGTTCAACCAATTAAATCAAATGGCTGGGTCGGATTCAGACAAGATTAGTGACTTCCAAGGATTCATAGACGACCCCAATATTCAAGCAATCCTTTGTTCTAGAGGAGGATATGGATCTGTTCGATTGCTGGATCAATTAGATTTCCAACCCGTTATTGATCACAAAAAATGGATTCTAGGTTACAGTGATATCACAGCAATCCATTCACATGTAAATGCACAATTTGGAATTCCTACCTTGCATTGTACCATGCCAATAAATATTACTGGATCCAATAATAGTGACGAAATTAGTTCAAACCAAAGTTTAATAGACGCCCTATTTGGGAGGGATTTGTCATATGATTTACCTCAACATCCACTAAATAAATCTGGTAACGCTAAAGGTAGCTTAGTTGGAGGAAACCTCAGTATGCTATATAGTTTATGTGGATCTAAATCCGATATATCAACTGAAGGGAAAATTCTATTCTTAGAAGATTTAGATGAATATTTATATCATATTGATAGAATGATGATGAATCTGAAAAGAACAGGAAAATTGAAAGCATTATCCGCAATAGTTATTGGTGGGATGAGTGATATGAACGACAACACTATTCCATTCGGTAAAAATGCATTGCAAATTATCTCTGAACATACCCAGGATTATGATTACCCAATCTATTTTGGTCTTAAAGCTGGACATACCCAACCTAATCTTGCTTTAAGACTGGGAATGAATGCTTACATCCGTGATAATAAGCTATTTTTGCCCGCATAGAACGAAATGGCTTTTTATCAAGCAAGCAAACAACTTACCAAATTCATCATCAGCGGAATCATAGCTGTAGGAGTTGATTTTGTGGTTTACTTTGTTCTGTCCCAATACATGGGAGCAAACGAATCAAAAGCATTAAGTTTTTGTTCTGGCATGCTTGTAACATACAATTTGAATAAATATTGGACATGGAGGCAGACCGATAAAAACAATAAAAGGCTAACACTATTTGCATTGTTATATTTTGTCGCATTAATTATCAACGTATCAGCAAATAGTTTTCTTCTTAATAGCATTCCAAACTACCTATTTCGATTTTCAATCGAATCGGAAGTAAAAGAAGTTCTGAAATCCTACGCTTTGGGATTAGATAAGTTTTTAGCGTTCTTCTTCGCAACTGCACTAAGTGCAACTTCAACATTTCTTGGGCAAAAGTATTGGCTTTTTAAACAAAAAGACTGACCTAGTACTTAGGTCTATTTAATATTGTGTCTGCAATTACAGCCGATTTTAAATCAAATGGGGAGTCAGGTTGGTTATCATCTATTTCAACCCCCTGAATCTCAAAAATATCCTCTCTTACTTCTTCTACAGTCGGTCCCGTATCAACACGATATTCATTCTCAGAAATAACATCTTGTTCCTCTAAATATTCTGCTTCGGGGACCTCAAATGCTCGGTTAGGAGATTCCACTTCAACTTCTTCATCAATTTCTTTTGAGTTTGTTTCCTCTGTCTTACCCTCCATCATTTCTCGCAGTATTTCATCAAATGAAGGAAGCTTTGG
>JAHEGS010000044.1 GCA_024645005.1 Bacteroidota bacterium | reverse complement strand
GAAATTTTGCCTCGTCGCGCCCCGACGCACAGATGGTGATCAGGGATTGTGGCCCCAGCTCAATGGCTGGAAATCGCCATTTATCCAAATTATTGGGGTTGTCGCTCAGGTAGTAGCCGCCTAGGTTAATGGGACCCGTTGAATGGTTGTACACCTCCACCCAGTCCACATTTTTCCCGCGCTCATCTGTAAATCCACGCTGCGAATTGAACTCATTAATGGCTAATTGGCCCCGCATTTCAAAAACGCTGAACAGGAGGCTAAAACCTAAGAGAATTCGGTACTTCACGTTTTCAAAGGATGTTGTTGCGCTAATCTAATGGACATTCAAATATCCTCGCCATACTATTTAGAGTTGACCTTAGAAATTAGATGTTAAAAAATAACCGCCTAAAACTTTAGGCGGTTATTGAATCATAAACATTTAGATGAACGTCTCTGGAAATTTTTAAGAATTCCCATGGGATCTATACCTATTTAAATTTATGGGTTAGCTAGATTGATTTCATCTAAAATGAATTATAGAGTTAGCTTAACGAAACATTTTATTTTTCTTTTTCGAGTTCAACATTGAATTGAACATTTTCAGCAATTATTTCATTCAAACGCTCCTCAATGGGGCTTTCAGTTCTAAAATTAGTGTATTTACCTGCATATCCCTGAACCTCAGCGCCATATACATAATAGATTATATAGTTCTTCTTATAAACTGAGTATGTAGGATGAACCAAAACATCTGCATCAGTGTCTTCTAATGCATCATAGGCAGCAGCGCTCTTAACCTTTCCTTCCGCATCACCAGTGGCGATTCTTTCAAACAATTTGAAAGGATTTAGAAAACTAAATAGCCCTTCTTTATTAAAGGCATTTGCTGAATAATTTACACCATCTGCATATTGGTTATCGCCGGACAACCTGAAAAAGAGTAAATACGTAGACTTACTGTCGCCTTTTAACTTTTGTGCTTCATCTACATTGATGTCAGCAACAATAGGGTCGAGCTGAACATTTCTGCTTTGGACAGTAGAGGACTGGTATCCAGATGAATATGACGCACAACTTGTCATAAACAAAGAGCCAAATGCAACGAGAATAATGATTTTTTTCATAACATTTTTAAGGTTTAATTAGTACCAACAATATACTAAATTTTTGTTTTGAAGATTAACTTTCTTTAAAAATTCAAAAATCGAAATGGTTATCCGTTCCAAACTAAGATGATGGAATACGAGGAAGTGATGGTATCGATTCAATTTTAGGATATAGCATATCATCAATAACATTTTTTCTTGGCCTATATTTGCTCTCCATGATGGGGATGTAGCTCAGTTGGCTAGAGCGCTTGACTGGCAGTCAATACCCCGCCTCCATTAACCACTTCATTATCAGCAAAGTGAACAGTTTACACAAGTATTAACTGTCAAATCACTGTCAATGAATGTTAGGTATCCTAAGGTATCTGTAGACAAAAAGAAGCTTGTTTACGTATCCTTCACACTGGATGGAAAAAGAATTAGATTATACAATGGAAGAAGGGTTAATTCCCCTATTGATCCCAATAGATATCCTTTAGAGCAACGGACTGAAGTAGGCAAGGTATTGGCTTCTGATACCTATAAATTTCTGATTAATGGAGGGGAGCTCTTACCACACAGGTCTAATAAACAGATTAAGCATAAGCAAACAGATGTTGAATATTTAAAGGAAGCTTTAGATCTCAAACTGAAATCTGGGTATTCTGAGAAGTATATCAAGCTTCTTTCATACAGTTACAAGTTGCTGGAGAAGGCGTGCTCAGGGGGTAAAGTGTCAGAATTCACAGTAAGCAATATCCTTTCAAACTATGAATCAGGTGTGTCTTACAATACCATTAGAAAGCACATTAAGGTATTGGTTAATGAAGCAAAGCGGTTAGGAATGACATCAAACCCTTTGGAGGGGATAAAGCCGAGAAAGAGTACGGCAAGATTGAACCGGCCTTTTGATGATGTTGGTGTTATTTTAGGGGAGATTCAAGGATTTAATACAAACCTTCACTTATGCTCCTTACTTACTTATGGATGTCTACTAAGGCCTCATAGAGAGATCAGAGAGTTATGCTGGGAAGACTTTTCTCAGGATCTTAGAGAAATTAGATTATCAGGAAATAGAACCAAATCTGGCAAAAACAGGATAGTCCCAGTTCCTTCATACATCAGAGAACATTTGAAGTTTAGCAATTCTGGGAGCATTTTTGAAGGCTTCTCTAAACCACCTGGGTACAATTACTTTAAGACGCTTTGGGGTAGGTTTAAAGAGACATCTATTAGTTTAAAAGAAGGACAAACGTTATATTCATTCAGGCACTCTGGGGCCATTGAAATTTTTAAAAGGACCGGGTCAATTACCAAAGTTCAAAGTGCAATGGGGCATTCATCAATCAATGTGACTTTAACCTACTTAAGAGGTTTAGAAGTAGCTGAACTTAATGAGGAGGATATGCCCATTCTTTTAGAATAAGCCATACCGAAAAGAGATGTTTTCAATTTCTGATGGTTTACATTTTTTGAGATCAGAGAGTGCTTGTAAAATCTCAAAATATCTATCAGTTTTATGGAATGTGCCTGGATATTCTCTTTTAATTCTATTTAATTCATTATCAATACTTTGAAGTAAGATTATTTCTTTTTTAATGTTTTCTCTTTTGTAAATATTGAAAAAATATTCTCTCACTTCAACAGCGTAATTTGTTTGAACAGACCAATCTACATTGGTTAATTTGCTGTTTACAAAGCTGTTTACTTTATTTTTCCAGTTACTAAGTTCAATTATGTTTTCTTGATTAATTAGTTCTTGGTAATAAACTTTACTATATGCACTATTTACTAGATTATAATTGTAATCAAATTTTGCTTGTCTGGCAGCTAATATGTTTCCGGGTGAGTAAAAGGGTTGATAAGAATCAGAAAATTTATTATTAAAATATTCTACATTTCTTGAGTTTTGGACAATTGTAATGGCCCCATTAGAAAAATCGTAAATTAGTAATGCTCTTTGCATAGCTTTAGTTTCATCACTTTGCCCATATGCACTTGCAACAAAAAATAGGGCTATAATTGTATTTTTCATGACAATTGGAGTTCTAGCTATTATTAAATTACGCACTACTGGAAATAATTTATTATGAAACTTATATTCATTTCTTTTTTACTGTTCCCATGTATTACTTACTCTCAATGTAATATACAAAATTCCCCCAATAGTTCCGTTAGGCACTTAAGTACTACAAACAATTCACAGTTAGATAATTTGATTTTTGGAGAAAAAACTGAATTAGAATCACTCTTAATGCTAAAGACAAAATTGAATATTGCAAAGGGTACTAATGGATTGGCTTACCCGTCTTGTAGCTTAAATAATTGTAATGGAACAATTGAATTGGGAGTAGATTTACTCAATTTAGAGTACAATAGGCGTGGAGGAAAATATTTTATAGTTGGAATTTTGGCTCATGAATTTGCTCATATAATACAGTTTAAAAATAACATGATTTTTGAGAGTACTGTCCAACAAGAAATACATGCGGATATATTTGCAGGATGGTATTTGGGCTACTATTTTGATCAGTTAATAGGAAACAGCCCAAAGAGATTTTTGCCAGCCAGTGACTTAATGTCCAGCATTAAAAATTTTAAAAACAATTTAAAGATTTCATTTGGCCAAATTGGAGACACCCAATATTATTCTGTGAATCATCATGGAAATTACACAACAAGATTAATGGCACTTCATCATGGGATAGATTCATATGACAGGGGATTTACTAATTGGAGAGAAGTTTTTTTTAGATGGGGCAAAAACGATGCAACTCATCTAATAAATAAATGGAATCATTAAAATTATTCCTACGGTTTTTCTAACCTCTATTTATGTGGTCTTATTTGATTAATGGCATTGAACTCTACTCAGACCGAAAAAGCTTTGGCTTAGGAGTTGACACTGTGAGAAATTTATGGATACTTCTGCATTTTAGAGACCTTAAGATTAAGAATAAGACTATTTATTACCAAGTGGATAATGGTGTCAGACAACGAAAAAATACCAATCATCCTGTTAGAAAAATGGTCAAGAAACATAGTAACACCTCTGAGTTGCTGAGATATTTAAGTGATAAGCCATATCAAATTAGGCATCTTGAATTAGAATTCACTAATGGATGGAAAATCAAGCAGCGGCCATTTATTGAACTTAGGTTTTACACGAATTCAACTAAAGAAAGAGATAGTCTCATTGCTAGCCTATTAAAAATTGCCGGACAAGGACCTATAGATGTATCTAGACTTGATAGTAATTACTCCTATTACTTTAAATCTCACAATGAATTGGTCAAGGTTGATCCTGAAGGTTTGCCACTGCCAGATGAATTCTGGTCTGAAGAAAAAGTAAGTAAATGGAAGAAAGATTATGATGACTTACACAGGGCTAATGAAGATGAAGATTCTGAAGGGATACCATTTTAATTGAGCCGGATAGTGTAATCTGCATTATTTCATATCATTAGGACCCTAACAGGGTTTCTGACCTAATTAAAATTGATTGACAAAATGAGAATAATTAAACAAGCCTTAATTTTTTTCATAGTGCTACTGCATACCTGGTTAGCGCTATCAACCGCACTGTGGTTGTGTGCAGAATTCGCAACCTTTAGACACTTTCTAACACATCCAGCTATGTTCTGGGGAATGTTATTCGTTGGTTGGGTACCAGCTGCAGTTGTGACTCTTTATTACCGTAAAAAAAAATGACAACAATCATTGTACTTGTAATCTTTGGTGTTTCAATGCTTGGCTTTCATTATAGGCAGTCTGCATTCGAGATACTGTTGGCTAGTTTGAAACCTTGCTATAAACTAGCTTGTCTGTTAGGGGTACTTGTTTTTATTTCAGGGTGCACATATTCTCCCCAACATGAATCTTTAGAGAGTTGGCAAAGAATGGAGGATAATACTTTTTATTCAGCGCTTGAACAAACCTCCTGGTTTGATACTAAGGAGGAAATGTTGCACTTAGATACTGCGCTTAATTATGAAGTATTGACTGAGTATTACAAATTAACTAAAGATCTTTCTCTAGATGTAGACTTTGAGAAGCATGCCTACAACCATTGGAGTGATTTACAAGACCTTGATTTAATTGACTCCTCCTCCTTTTATTATCAGATTTCAGAGTCTAATAAGCTCAAGACGAGTATTACGGCTATTGAATATACTTATCAGGAAGCCTTAGTGTTCTTGCAGATGTATCCGGAGGACGGTACCAGCTGGTCTTGCGGAACCTGCCCTGGAATTGTATTTATACTCAAGTATAAAGAGGATGGGAACAATTATATTCTTGAGGGAACTACTGGAAGAGTACCGTATAGTTTTAAATATGGATATGGCCTCACCGGCACACAGAGAATAAGTGGGGATGAGAATTCCTATTTGTTAGTTACAACTGATGCCGGGGGTATAGGTCAAGGCAGAGAAGGTGTGACTATATATTCCATGGAACCTTTTGGTCGGATATTGTTCTCTAAGATATTTATTACGGGATATAGAGGTGTTTATTTCTTGCCACAAGACCAAAAATCAACAAGCTGGTTACTGAAGCGTCACCAGGTTGACACCAACACTGTCCAAATAAGAGAAATCCATGTTAACGCTGATCTAGAATTGGGTTATTCACTGAATCCTAATTCAGATACATTGACTATTGAAAGAACTGGGCAGCTGGATTACCATATTTACTTAAGAGATAGTAATGGGCAAAATATTTCCATTGAAGACACTTTACATACCTTACAATACAAGAATGTTTTTGTTCTCAGATAATTTAACGTGATGAGTGTTAGCCCCGCTTCACGCAAGAACTAGTTTATTAAAAAAATAGAGTGATGATAATAACCATACTTCTTGTAATCTTTGGGTTGTTAGTATTGGGTTTCTTTAGGTGGATGAATTCTTATGTTGATAGTCCAATAATAGATCGTATGCCTCCGCCAACAACTGATGATAGCGCTATTAAGGTTGAGATTAAGCAGGTTTGGGCAAAAGTATCTAACCTAACTCTTGAAGAATTGATCCTATGTTTATATAGCTACAGTAAGACTGAATTAGATACTTTATTAATGCAAAGAGAACACTGGGGTCCAAGGGTATTCTCCTTAATCTTTGTAGCTAGATTAACAGAGCTGGCTACCGAGAATGAATTAAAAAAGTTGGCAGAAGACCATGAGCAGCCTGTGGTAAGGTGCTATGCCTTTTGGTCCCTAGCAAATCAGAATAGTGATTTCTGTTCCGAATTGCTCCTGAAGGGATTGAATGACAAGAGTACTTTCTGCATTAATTGGGCCGATGTAAGACAAACTCAGGAAGTGAGTCAGTTTCTCAAAGATTGCGTCCTTTATGATAGCCATGGATATAGCATGACTATTGAAGAAATTCAGCTTTTACAGGATAAAACAACTTAGTCACGTGAACATTAAAGCCATTTGTATTCATCTATTTGTGTTGACTTTGTTTTCAGGATGTCATCATAGTCCAAAGGAAGATGAAATAATTAATGAGCTCATTTCCCAG
>JAHEGS010000040.1 GCA_024645005.1 Bacteroidota bacterium | reverse complement strand
CGAATGTACTCCTTGATCATATTTTTCAGTCAGTGCCATCTGATTCATCAAGCTCAGATTGTCATAGCGTTCTAGAAATGTATTTCTATTGAATGTTTTAAAAGAATGATTAATTGCAAAAAATTCTTCTGGATTACCAATACTCATAACATCAGTGACCAACATCTTTCGACTTTTCATATTTTCACTCCAAGAGATATTCATTTTATCAACTTGGGCCTTTGTAAATAGACTGCCCAAAATCAAAAATAGGGTTGGAGTAAAATGCTTCATCATACAAATTAAAATAGAAAAATTAAAACCCAAAACTATCTTTGAATTATGAAAAAATGGATTGCTGCATTTCGATTAAAAACCCTTCCGCTTGCTTTAGGAGCAATTATCCTTGGTAGTTGGGTAAACGATTTTAGCTTCGATTTTGAGATATTTTTGTTTGCTAGTATAACGGCAATTCTTCTACAAATCTTATCCAATCTGGCAAATGATTATGGCGATTACATCAAGGGAACAGATCGCCATCGAAAAGACAGGCAATTAGCGGAAGGCACGATTAGTCCACGCTCTATGATTGTTGCTATTATTCTATTTTCGTTAGGTTCACTATTAAGTGGGATTTATTTATTGAATCTATCTTTTGGAGATAATTGGGATTTGTGGATTAGATTTTTACTTATTGGTATGTTAAGTATTGCAGCAGCAATTTCATATACCGTAGGTAAAAGAGCTTATGGCTATATGGGTTTAGGTGACGTTTTCGTTTTTATATTTTTTGGGTTGGTTGGAGTATTGGGCACATCATACTTATTCAAACAAGAAATATGGACCAGCACTTGGTTACTTGCTATCGGGTATGGTTGTCTTTGTGTTGGGGTGCTCAATGTCAATAATATTCGAGATTTAGACAAAGATGTGTTGACTAACAAGATAACCATTGCTTCAAAATTGGGACTGCAAGGTTCTATTATTTATCAGACACTTTTGATCATTACGGCATTCTTAACTTTTTCATTTTATCATTTGATTGAGAACTATTACAGCTTATCACCCTTACTTATTCTCATACTTGGATTTGTGCATATTCAGAAGTTAAAGGAGGCAGAAACGGAAACAGATTACAACAATCAATTGCGGTTTCTTTCGATTGGGAGTTTAGGTATTGTCTTACTTTTTGTAATTCGTTTGTTCTTTTAATACATGTATTCCTATTCATTACAAAAACACGAATTGAAATTTAAGGTCCCTGCCAAGACCTCTCGCAATACGTTTACGACTCGAACTATTTTTTTGATTACGTTAAAAAATATTCAAACAGGTCAAGAAGGAATAGGTGAGGCTTCACCATTATCTTTACTGAGTGTAGATGATGTACCCGATTATCAGTCGATTCTCGAAAAAAAATTGAATGAATTCTGTCAAGTGGGTTCGTTAGATCAATTGTCATTAGCATCATACCCTAGCATTCGCTTTGGGATAGAAACCGCCTTATTAAATATGACTGCTGATAGTGAGGGAGTTATTTTTAATACGGATTTTACAGCTCGAAAAAAAGCCATGCCTATTAACGGTCTGGTATGGATGAATGATGCTGCAACTATGTATGATGAGGCCATTCAGAAGATACAGGCGGGTTTCAATGTAATTAAGATTAAGGTTGGGGCATTGGATTTTGATGAAGAATGTCGCTTGTTAGAAAAAATTAGACAACAATACTCGGCATTTAAAATTACCTTGAGAGTAGATGCAAATGGAGCTTTTGCTCCGGATGATGCTTTAGAAAAATTGAATGATTTAAAACGATTTGAACTTCATAGCATAGAGCAACCGATATCTGTTGGACAGTGGGATTGGATGCAAAAAATCAGTTCAGAAAGTCCCATTGATATCGCATTGGATGAAGAGCTGATTGGGTTGAATGTACATGAAGAAGCAGACAAGATGATTAAACACATCAAGCCAACTTACCTAATATTAAAACCCAACTTGATCGGGGGCTTATCCCTATCAGATGAATGGATAAGGTATGCTCAAAGAAACAACGTAGGTTGGTGGGCTACATCTGCTTTGGAGAGTAATGTGGGGCTGAATGCAATTGCCCAGTGGGTAAGCAAATATGAGAATCCACTTCACCAAGGATTGGGAACGGGGTCATTATTCACTAACAACTTTCCTTCTCGACTAAAAATTGAGCATGGTCATATGCGATATGTCTAGCTTTTGACTGGCAGTGATCACTATTAAGCACATTTTAAGTCTTTTTATTGTCAGATTTTATAAGTTTAGATTTTTGGCACACTATTTTCAATACTTTTGATATCAATTTGAAAGGTTACATATACATACTGGGATTAATCGCATTGAGTTTGAGTCTTTCTGCTGACGATTTACCTAAATTGGGTTTAAATTATCCTAATCCAGCAAAGACGGTTACCTATGTAGATGTGAGTTTTTCTTCGTTTGAGGCTCAGCTGGTTCTTTCCAATGTTTTAGGAGAGGTTATTTCCATCCAAAAAATACCTCATTCAGGTACGTATTCAATTGATGTTACTAATATTCCAGAGGGTGTTTATTTCTATACGCTCGAAGCAGGTAAGAACAAAATCACCAAAAAGCTTACGGTGAAGAAGTAACTTACGATTTCTTATTCGAAGAATCGTAGTGTAGATTGATATCCGTATCGGATGATTTCTCGTTTTTTCTTTTCATTCAATCTTCGGATTTTAGGGTTAAAACCTTGGGTATTGATGAAGATGGTTTGATCTAATTGTTGTTTTCCTAAATGTCGTCTGTTTAGTGTCTCACTGCTGAGGTGTGAAAATGCACCGAAGAAGTCTTTTTGATTGGTTATCTGATGATATGCCATCGTATGTTGGGATGAATCCGTTTCCAGTTTCAAACCAAGGGTTTTTTCGTTGCAGAGGTAATATTGATTGCGTCCTTCATTCACGGTCACCAAGCTATCGAACACATGAAATGGGTAATTGTCTATTACTCCTCCATCGGTCATCACCTTTGTTTTTTGATTGGCTTGTTTTTTGTCTATGATGCTACCGTCGGGTTGCATGAAGATGGCTTCGTAATACAAAGGAATACTGATGCTGATTTTTACTGCATCGATAATCTTCATATTGGGATAAGTTTGATGACTAAATACTTCTAATTTTTGGTCGGTTAGGTTGGCTCCTGTAATGTACAAGTCCTTCAGTTTTGGGTTTGTACCATGAAGCTCATGAAGCTCTCTAAAAGTGATTTCTGGTGAGATCCCTTTTGCGGCCATAGCTTGGGCAAGTTCTTTCATAAACCGATCTGTTTTGTAATAACCATATTTTCGGTAAAAACGAATAAGCCCTGATAGTATAGGAATACCAACTTGACTATACTTTCCAAAGTTTTTTATCAAGTTGAGGTGCGTTATCTCCTTGCCAGTGTATCCGATTGAAATAAGAAGTCCATTCATAGCTCCAGAGCTCGTCCCAGCAACTCGTTCAATGTGTTGAGTTATTCCAATGCTGTCTAATACTTCAAAAGCACCAGAGTAGGCAAGTCCTTTCATTCCGCCTCCTTCTAGTGCTAAGTTGGTATATTGACTATAGGCATGTAATTGTAAAAAACATAGCGTTGAGATTAGAATAAATTTTTTCAAAATTTCAATATGCGATTTAGCCCAGAATAGCATTTCCAATAACAAAATAGAGGAATAGACCGATTAAATCGTTGCTTGTGGTGATAAAAGGTCCTGTTGCAAGAGCAGGGTCAATTTTCATTTTATCCAAGGTGAGGGGCACGATTGTTCCAATGATTGCAGCAAGCAAAATAACAGACAGTAAGGCAATACTTACCGTCATCATGATATTGGAGTCATTACTAAAAGCATAACCATATCCCATGAGCAGTGCGGAGCACACCAGACCATTGATGATTGCCACAGCCAATTCTTTACTGAGGGCTCTCCAAATGCCTTTGTTGGAGATACTATTGTTAGCCAATCCTTGTACGATTATGGAACTGGATTGAACACCCACATTACCTGCCATTGCCATGATTAGTGGCATAAATAAGGCTAATTGTACATTGGCAGAAAGTTCTTTTTCGAAATTTCCAATAACGAGTGAACTGGCTATTCCTCCGAACAATCCAATGATTAACCATGGAAGTCTTGCACGTGTATTCAGCCAGACAGAGTCGACATTTTCGACACTTTCGGATATACCCGATAACATTTGATAATCTTTCTCTGCTTCGTCTTTTACATAATCTAGCACATCATCAAAGGTGATTCGACCGACTAACCGATTGAAGGCGTCCACAATAGGCAAAGCAACCAAGTCATATTTCTGCATTGTGTTGGCTACCTCCTCTCCAGACGAATAGGTGTTTTCATAGATAATATTTGGATTGAGAATTTTTTCAATCTTAGTGCTTTCTTTATTGAGGAGTATAGCTTTTAATGATACCCATCCCACAAGTTCATCATACTCATCAACCACATAGGCTGTATATACTTTAGAAACCTCCTCAGCTTGTTGTCGGATTTCTTCCGTACATTGTTTTACTGTCCAATTACGTTTGACCTTGATCAACTCTTTGGCCATTAATGATCCAGCTGTGTTTTCAGGGAATTTTAACAACGATGCAATGTTTTTGCTGTGTTCTTTGTCTTTTATGAGGTGCAAAATTTCTTTTCCTTCTGCAGTGCCCATTGAGTTAAGAATATCTGCAGCATCATCAGAATCGAGATAGGAGAAAAAATCGTTTGCAATTTCATCGTTTGAATACCCGGCTAAAAATTTAAGTTTAGTTTCTGCATCCAATTCAGTCAGTACATCTACCTTTTTTTGGGGCTCAAGTAGTGTAGTAACAAATACAGCTTGTTCAAGATTTAGTTCATTGAAAAGCTCAGCAATATCAGCAGCATATAATTTTTCAAGAACAGGAACAAGTTCTTCCTTTTTTTGAGCTTCAATAAGAGAAAGTAGCTCATCTTGTGATTCTTTTGTTATTTCAATTACTGACATGGGATTCTATGAACACACACAATTCTTCAAATTGAAGATAGGTGAGGTTCTCAGGTCGCAAGGTAGCAAATTGATGGTTAATAAAAAGCTCTTTGGCAATAATTGAGGCTAGACTATTTCTCAATGTTTTCCTTCTTTGTCCAAAAGCAGTTTTGACGACTCTTTTGATTAATTTGGGATCAGCTTTAAATTTATGCTGTTTTTTTCTTGCTTTTACGACAATGCTATTGACTCTTGGCGGAGGATTGAATGCCTCAGGGGGTAGTGTCATCATTTGTTCTACATCGTAGTAAAAGGGCATGAGAACACTCAAAATTCCATAGTCTTTTTTATCTTTTGGTTGGGCAACTAGTCTAATACCCATCTCCAGTTGAAACATGCCTACCCATTGATCAATTAAATGAGAGTTTTCAATGATTTTAAAAACGATTCGGGATGAAATATTGTAGGGGAAATTGCCAATTAATCGAAAGGATTGATTAAAGTAATCCGTGAGAGTAATTTTTAAAAAATCAGCTTGAATAATTTCGATGTTTTGCCATTGGTTTTTGAGATATTCGGTTGCATCATCATCAATTTCAACGGCTTTGAATGTTTTTGCCTTGGTCAATAGATATTGGGTTAAGATACCCATGCCAGGTCCAATTTCAAGCACATCGTGATCGTCAATATTTCCAAGTCCATTGACAATTTCTTGTGCAGTAGTTTGGCTTGTTAAAAAATGCTGACCGAAGTGTTTTTTAGCTTTCAATTTGTTTAATTAACCAGTTATCAAATTTGCCACTTTCTATTATTTGGTGTGACATATTCACCCTTTCAATTTTATGATTGATTTTTAAATCCTTGATTTTCACCCAATCTTTTTGGGTACATATAAGCGTTGCACCATTGGCTTTTTCAATCAATGAATCCAGTTGTTTTTGTGTGTAAACGTGATGGTCTTTGAACCCAATAAACCCAGTTAAACAATAAGATTTATCGAGATGTTTCTTAAAGATATTGTTATTGGCAAGTCCACTAAATCCAAATACAGGAGTATCTATATCTGGGTTAATATAGTTACTCTTGGCATAGAATACAGGTTTGTTTTTAGGCGAGATGGGTTCAAAATTTTCTGGGCACTTTGTCATGATGGTTGCATCGGCACGGTTTGCACCATGTCTGCCTTCTCTGAGGTTTCCTGCTGGAAGCAACCAGTCCTTGAAATAGGGTTTTGCGTAGGTAGAAAGCAGAAGTGAGATTTTGGGTTGAATTTTTCGATGTTGAAAGGCATCATCAAGAATAATTAAACTTGTTTTTGGTTTTTCTTTTAATATTCGTCGAACTCCCAAAACTCGATTTTCACACACAGCTACAGATATCTGATCGTAATTACATTTTATCTGCAAGGGTTCATCACCTACCTGACTGGAGGATTGATTTTTTTCTACCCATAAAAATCCAGAAGTTTTTCTTCCATAACCCCTGCTTAAAACCACAATTGAATATTTTTTTGCTAGCAGGTTGATGAGGTATTCAACCATGGGCGTTTTCCCTGTACCTCCAACTGCCAAATTACCAACAGATATAATGGGAACCTCAAATGAAGTGCTCTTTAAAATTTTTTGATCATAC
>JAHEGS010000036.1 GCA_024645005.1 Bacteroidota bacterium | reverse complement strand
TGATCGAAACACAGGTTCGTGATTTAGATGGTGATGAACGGATTCATGAAATAGCCAAGATGATTAGTGGAGATAATCTAACTAAGCATGCAATTGAACAGAGTAAGATGCTTTTAAACTGATTATAAGTAATCCAATACCCTCTCCATTTTCATGCCACGGCTGCCCTTTATTAAGATGGCCGTATCATTATGGTTTTTGGATTTAAGATGTTCTCCAAGTGCTTCCATGGTTGCGTATGTTTCTAAACCACAGTTTGCAGAAACTTGATTGAAGTGCTCACCCAAAAGATAAATCGACTCAAATTTAAATTGTTTTGCCCAAATCAATAAATCATGGTGTTCTTGCTCAGCTTGATCTCCCATTTCAAACATGTCACCTAATATTAAAATCTGTTTTTTGTTGGGCATTTTACTAAAATTTTCAATGGCAACTTGCATACTTGACGGATTGGCATTGTATGCATCCAACAAAACATGATTTGATCCCTTGTGTATCCATTGTGAGCGGTTATTTTCAGGTATGAATGATTCAATCCCTATTTTAATTTCTTGATTACTTACCCCAAGATGATGCCCAAGAGCTATTGCTGCGAGCAGATTGTCCAAATTGTAATCTCCCATGAGCGTAGATTTGATTTTCTCATTTTCAATTGAAATTTCAATGGATGGAACAATGGATTGTATGGAGACATCCTTTTTGGAGTAATATTTCGTATTTTTAATGGAACGACTCATTCTTGTTAACCATTCATCATCTTGATTTACAAAGGCTAACCCGCCATTTTTGAGGAGGTAGTGATAGAGCTCACTTTCCTCTTTAGCAACGGCTTCCAAAGTACCGAATCCTTCTAAATGTTCTTTGCCAATATTGGTGATCAGTCCATGTGTGGGAGCAGTAATTTTACATAATGCTGCAATTTCACCTGGATTATTTGTTCCTAGTTCGATAATGGCTACTTCACAATCAATTGGAATCTGAAGAAGGGTTATAGGCACACCAATATGGTTATTAAAATTTCCTTGTGTACAATGAGCCCTGAATTTTTGTTTTAAGACGTTAACAATTAAGTTTTTTGTAGTTGTTTTACCATTACTGCCTCCAATAGCTATTATAGGAATATCGAAGCATTTTCTGTGAAAGTGAGCTAATTCATGCATGAAAGTGAGCACATCATTCACTAAGATTAGTCTGTTGTCGTTTTCTATCTTTTCATCTACAATGGCATAAGAAGCTCCTTTTTTTAGTGCCTCGATAGCAAATAAATTACCATTAAAGTTATCGCCTTTGAGAGCAAAGAAAATAGATCCCTCAGGTATAGACCGACTATCAGTTGTGAACTTGTAGTCACATTCTGTAAAGAGATTGTAAAATAATTCTAATTGCACTTTTAAAACTTATTTCGTCTGCAACAAAAGTGTTAATTTAGTAGTCGATAAAAAAATACTCCTATGAGAAAGTTAGCATTTGTGTCCATTATTCTAGTTTATTCATTGAATATGAGTGCTCAATTGTTTGAAATTTCCTTTGAACCGATTTTTAAAAATGAAAATGGAGAGTTGATACCTTTAGCACTTTCAGGTGGGTTGAATCAACCCCAATTTTCAAATATTGACTTTAATAATGATGGTAAACTAGACTTATTTGTTTTTGATCGAAATGGAAACAAAGTGCTTACGTTTATAGCAAAATCTGTTCACGGAAAAATCGTATTTGACTATGATCCTCAGTATGAAGCATTATTTCCATCAGCTCAAGAATTTATGCAATTGCATGATTATAATGCAGATGATAAACCTGATTTATGGCTTTATACGGGAGATTCAGTAGTCTTATATCAAAATAATGGTCAAACTACTCCTAGTTTTGATAAAATCAAGGGCTTATTTGCTTTTGATCGTGTAAACTATGTATCGTTTAATCCATTTAAAAAATTAGCAGAGATAAAAGGTTGTCTGCCAGCAATTGTTGATGTTGATGGGGATACAGATATTGATTTCATTACTAATTTGAACGTGACAGGGTCTCAAATGATTTTCAATAGGAATACTACAGCTGATAGTAATTTTCAATTGGAGAATATTAAATTTGATATTGTAGATAAATGTTTTGGAGGAATTGACGAATACAATGGCGAACTTATTGTGAATGCACCATGCTATTTTTATGAAGCCTACAAGCAAAAGAAAAAACATGTGGCCACTAAAACAATCCTTTTATTCGATGAGGATGCTGATGGGGATTTAGATTTATTATTTGGAAGCTCTGAACAGGCTACAAATCCTATCTATTTTTTTAGAAATGGAAAAGTAGATTTAGACTATTACAAGGATACTTTCACTACCATAGACACTGCTTATTTTAATCATGAAGTAGAATCTCTACTTCCTGTATCTCCTGCAATGTCCTATGTAGATGTTAATCTGGATGGAGTTAAAGATTTAATATTAAGTTCTAATGAGGTAGATAAAACCTCTTATCCGATAATGGAAGCTAATAATTCGATTCTACTTATTAATGAGGGATTATCCAATGATGTTGATTTCTTATATGAGCAGAATGATTTCTTGGTAGGGGATATGATTGATTATGGTTCTGGATGTTCTCCGACATTTGTAGATTTAGATGCTGATGGAGACCAAGACTTATTATTTGGGACAAGTGGAAATCATTTTCTTACAGGTGATACGAGTGATTTTCTTGTCTATTTTGAAAACAAAGGCTCTTCCGATTTTGCGGATTTTCAATTAGTAAGTGATGATTTTCTCAATTTAAAATCCAAGCACATCAAAGGGATTATGCCAACATTTGCCGATATCGATGGAGATGGAGACATGGATTTATTTTTGGGCAAGATGGACGGCTCAATTAGCTACTATGAAAATAGTGGTGATGCTGAAAATCCAGCTTTTACTCATATAACTTCAACCTATGAAGATATTCAGGTTGTAAATTATGCAGCTCCCTATTTTGATGATATAAATCGTGATGGTGTTATTGATTTAATTGTGGGTAGTTATGATGGAACCATTGATTATTATCAAAATACGGGCACGACAACTAGTCCAATACTAAATTTAACAAAAGATACATTAGGAGGAATTATAGTCAATGAGTTAGTTCGAACTTCTAAACTTGGTTCAGATGGACAAATATATGATACCATGGTGTATCAAAATTATGGATTCAGTTCACCAGTTGTTCTTCAATGGGAAAATGGTTCTCGTTGCATAGCTGTTGGGAATAACCAAGGTGTGGTAAGAGTTTATGAACTTAAAGCTAGTTTAGATGAGGATTTTAATGAGGTTGAAGATTATATGATTGAGACTATCAGTCAGAATAGTTATGTGAAAGATTGGGGTAGGAGAACGAATCCGTCGAGTGCAGATTTAAATGGGGATGGTCACCCGGACATGTTAATTGGAAATGAACGTGGGGGGATGAGTTTTGTAAAGGGAAATAAAAAGACAAATTCTATCCAGGGATTGGAAAAATTATCTTCATTTAAAGTCATACCAAATCCTGCTAAGCATTATTTTAGGATTGAAACAAAAACAAACAAGCAAATCGATTACAGGATAACAGATATTAGTGGTAGATTAATTCGGGAGGATAGTACTTTCCCAGGAAATACTGTTCAAGTGGAAAATTTTCCAGATGGCATTTACTTTGTCTCAATCGAAGACGGATTACTAAATTACCAAGTTCAAAAGCTTGTCCTATTAAAATTATAGTTGGTCGATTACACTCAATGGTCCTCCGCAATAAACACTATGACAGGTCTTGCAGGCTTGAATAGAAGCATCGTAGTAATATTGCTGTGAGTCTTTACGATCAATCCCTTTGAGGGCTTCTAGGTACTCAGGAGCCATACCTTGGAATGCAGCTTCCTTGTGCTCATCACGTGTAGCTTTTTGGTTAGCTAAATCATAGAAACTTTGTGGTACATCATCAATAATTTCTCCTTTTGATAACAGACGTTTAGTTTCTTTACTCCACGAAACCATGTCTCGCATCATCTGAGAGAGTTCTGAGGGATGATACATATCTGCAGCTTCTGAGGATTGATTTTGCTTTGAACAAGCAACTATTCCTGCGACAATTAAGATGATTATGGTTGATTTAAGCTTCATTTTTTAATTAATAACAACACCGTTAGCCATAAATTGGAGTCTTACCTCTGGTGATACTATTTGAGCAATTTCCTCTTCAGTTGCATTTTCATCTTTAGCAATTTCAATTTGTTCAGAAATAGTGATCGTATCAGAATAAGCCCATCCTGAGATGATAGCTTCGTGGTTAGCACTGTTTTTAGGTACAAAAAAACCATAGTCTTTGAATTTGACAAGCATCTCATTACCATCCATGTCCATGCTCATCCAGCAACCTTTGGCTTGACAGGCAGCGGTTATATTTCCTTTGACAGTCGTAAATAAAGAATCTTTTCCTTCTAATGCTTTCATTAACTCTTCGCCAGAGAGGGCAGAATTTTGATCCCAATTCGCATTGCCATAGGTTCCATTGATGGAGTTTGTTTGCTGGCATCCAAGGATTGTGATGATGCTGAAAATAGTAAGTATCGTATTTTTCATGATTTATTTAAAATGTTGAATATTGATTTGTTCGTTGCAGAAAGAGTACTCATATGAATTGTTTGATGCTACAATTATAAGTTGATTGTTGCAGTACTTGTCTATCATTTGGGTGTAGCATTTATTGTTTTCATGATCAAAATTTGTGCAAGGTTCATCGAGTAAAAGTACTGGTGAATTTGTAAAAATAGCCAAGGATAATTTTACTTTATTTGCTATACCTGACGAAAGGGTGCTGTATTTTTTATCTTTATAATCCATTAATTTAGATGTAATCAATTGTTCTTTGATCGATATTTTGGGTTTTTTAAATTGAAAATGAAAATCAAATAATTCTTGAATTGAATAATCGTTTAATAAATCCATTTCAGGACTGGAATAACTGATTTGATTGGATTGAATGATGTCATTGGAGTAGTTTATCTCTCCTTTGGTAGCCGATAATACTCCACCTATAATTTTGAGTAATGTGCTTTTACCAGATGAGTTTTCTCCTAAGATTGCATATTTATTTGTGTTTTTAAACTTATAAGTAAAATCACGAAACAGGATATCTCGATTAAAGCGTTTTGAAATTCCAATACAATCTATTTGAGTCATTATCTTGATATATACCCTTTCATTACTCCGCGATCGGAAGCCCTAATAAAGCTGATAATTTCGTCTCTTTCTTGTGTCGCTGGCATCTCAGTTTCAATTTTAGTGAGTGCTTTTGCATTATTAAGACCTCTTAAGTACAAGTTTCTGTAAATTTCTTGAATCTCAGCTATTTTTTCAGAGGTGAAACCTCTACGTCTTAATCCAATACTATTTACTCCCTCATAACTGAGTGGTTCTCTGGCAGCCTTGGTGTAAGGAGGAACATCTTTTCTTACCAGACTTCCACCACTAATCATTACATGAGGGCCAATATTTACAAATTGGTGGACAGCGACTAAACCACTTAGTATAGCATAATCATGAATGATGACTTCACCTGCAATTTGTGATCCATTACCAATAATTACATTATCACCAACAATGGTATCATGAGCAATGTGTGAGTATGCCATCAGAAGGCAATTGTTGCCAACGATTGTTTTATTTTTTGCTGCGGTTCCTTTATTGATGGTTACACATTCACGGATTGTTGTGTTATCACCAATTTCGGTGGTTGTTTCTTCACCTTTGTATTTAAGATCTTGTGGGATTGCAGAAATAACTGCACCTGGGAAAATTTTACAATTTTTACCAATTCGTGCACCTTCCATAATGGTAACATTTGAACCAATCCAAGTTCCTTCACCAATTTCTACGTTTTTATGAATTGTTACAAAAGGTTCAATTACGACAGTATCCGCAATTTTTGCACCGGGATTTACATATGCTAATGGTTGAATCATTTTATCTATTTTCTACTATTTGTGCCATCATATTAGCTTCTGAGACTAATTTGTTTCCGACGTATGCTTCTCCTTTCATAGCACACATGCCTCTTCGGATAGGAGCTGTTAATGCCATTCTTATTACTAAAGTATCTCCAGGTACTACTTTATCCTTGAATTTTGCATTTTCTATTTTTACGAAATAGGTACTCCAATTTTCTGGATTTTCTTTTCCAGCTAATACTAATATACCTCCCGCTTGAGCCATAGCTTCAATTTGAAGCACACCAGGCATGATTGGTTCACCAGGAAAATGTCCTTGGAAGAAGTATTGATCTCCTGTAATATTTTTTACAGCAATAACCTCTTCAGGAGAAATCTTAACAACTTTATCTACTAGCAGAAAAGGATGCTTGTGAGGTAAGATTTTGCCAATTTGTTGGTGGTTATATAAAGGAGCAATATTTGGATCATATGAGGGGACATTATCACTCTCTTTCTGTACTTTTTTAGCAGCTATATATGCTCGTTTTATTTTTTTAGCAAATTCTACGTTGGCAGCATGACCTGGTCGAGCTGCAAGTATTTGTGCTTTGAGAGGAACTCCTGCTAGTGCTAAATCACCAACGATATCGAGTAGTTTGTGACGTGCTGGTTCATTCTGGAATCTTAAATCCACATTGTTTAGAATGCCTTCTTTTTTTACTTCAATTTTATCCTTGTTGAAGAGCTTTGCAAGATTATCCATCTCACTGTCATCAATTACACGATCAACAATAACAATAGCATTGTTAAGGTCTCCACCCTTAATTAA
>JAHEGS010000032.1 GCA_024645005.1 Bacteroidota bacterium | reverse complement strand
CTGGGAATAATTCTGCTGAAATGCATGCAATTGTAACTGAGTTTGGGTTTGAAACTCGTTTTTGTGACGCTATTGAAAAAGCAGCAAATCAACTTCCTAAAACTATTGATAAGGAAGAAATCAAAAATCGTGAGGATTACAGAGGCATCACCACTTTTACTATTGATCCTGCTGATGCAAAAGATTTTGATGATGCATTGAGTTTTCAAGAATTAGAAAATGGAAACATTGAAATTGGTGTACATATAGCTGATGTTTCACATTATGTGAGACCCAACGAAATCATAGATAAAGAAGCTATTAAAAGAGCTACTTCAGTTTATCTTGTTGACCGAACAATTCCAATGTTACCCGAGGTTTTAAGCAACCATATCTGTTCATTAAGACCTCACGAAGAGTCTTTATGTTTTTCTGTAATTTTTGAATTTGACTCTAAGGCAAATGTCAAAAATTATCGCTTTGCTAAAACCATTATTTACTCCGACCATCGTTTTTCATATGAAGATGCACAGCAAGTTATTGAATCGGGAAAAGGACTTTATGCTAAAGAATTGGAAATCATGAACCAGATTTCATCAAAACTAAGAAAAGATAAATATGAAAATGGTGCAATCAATTTTGAAACAACTGAATTTCAATTTACCCTAGATAAAAACGGTAAACCCATTGCTGTAATTCCAAAAGTCAGAAAAGATGCTCACAAGATGATTGAGGAATACATGCTTCTTGCAAATAAATATGTAGCCAAACAACTTTATGTGAATAACAACAAGATGCCTATTCCATATCGAGTTCACGAAGAACCTAGTCAGGAAAAACTTTCCGAATTTGCAGAAACTGCTCTAAATTTTGGCTTCAGAATCGATACTTCAAATTATAAACAACTTGCAGCCTCAATCAATAAAATGGTCAGCCAAGTTCAAGGCACATTAGAAGGAGACATCCTGCAACCATTAGCAATTCGGAGTATGGAAAAAGCGTATTATACCACTAAAAAAGTGGGTCATTTTGGCTTAGGTTTTGATTATTATGCCCATTTCACATCACCCATTCGTAGATATCCTGACTTAATTACCCACCGAATGCTTCATGACTACCTTAAGAATAAAAAATCATTTGATTACAATCAAGTAGAGTCAATGGCATCGCACAGTAGTAAACAAGAACAAAAAGCCACTAGTGCGGAAAGAGCTAGCATCAAATACAAACAGGTTGAGTATATGAGTGGTTTTAAAGGAGAGGAGTTTGAAGGTATCATAAGTGGGATAACTGAATGGGGAATCTATGTTGAAATTATTGAAAATAAATGTGAAGGAATGGTTAGACTACGTGACATAAAAGGAGATCAATATAGTTTCTACCCAGATAAAAAAATAGCAAAAGGAAGAAGAACAGGCAGAACATTCAATATGGGCGATAAATTATGGATTCGTGTTAAAAATACGGATTTGAATAAACGCAATATTGACTTTCAAATTATATCATAAAACGAAGAAGTATAAATTTGTTGTACATGCAAAAACTAAAAGAAATCATAGCTGTATTTGAGTCGAATCTTCCATCAATAACCGAACAACAAGGTAATCCTAGAGAAGTTTATGAGCCAATTTCATATATCTTAAAATTAGGTGGTAAACGAATTCGTCCGGCTATGACCATAGCTGCATTTAAACTATACCAAGACCAAATATCAGATGACATAATCAAGCTTGCACAAGCCATTGAAATGTTTCACAATTTTACGCTCATGCATGATGATATTATGGACAACTCTCAATTGAGAAGAGGACAACCAACTGTTCATCTTAAATGGGATAACGCAACCGCTATTTTATGTGGGGATCTCCTTCAAATTGAAGTCTATGAAAAACTAACTGAAATTGGAAATATCGAGATTCTTAGTCTATTTAATAAAATGGCTAGAGAACTATGTGAGGGACAGATGAATGACATGATGTTCGAAAGCAAAAAGGTTGTATCTAATAAAGAGTATCTCCATATGATTAGACAAAAAACAGCTGTATTAATCGGATTTAGTCTTCAAGCAGGGGCAATACTTGGAGGGGCTTCTAATTCAGAATCGAAGACATTATACGATCTAGGAATATCCATAGGTTTATCCTTTCAACTAATGGATGACTATCTCGATAGTTTTGGAGAAAAAGCCAAAGTTGGTAAAAAGATTGGTGGTGACATTTTAAACAAGAAAAAAACATTCCTCTGGAATGAAATGTGGTCAAACCTAGACAAAAAGGAGATTGAAGCATTGAACCAAGTTTTTAAATCATCAAATGATGATGAGATTATCGAATTCGTTAAGCGTAAAATGCAATCAACAAAAGCAGACAAAAAAACACTAGAACTGGCTCAAGATTATGCTTCAAATAATCATTCTATTCTCGATCGTATATCCAATACTGGTGATAAAGAATACCTAAAAGATATCATGACTTTATTATCTAAAAGAGAAAATTGAAACCCTTTGATATTTATATCTCCTCTTCTCAAAACGTATACGAGAACATTGCACTTGAAGAGTTTCTATTGATAAACTCAAAACAAGACATCCTGTTGTTTTACATTAATAAAGATGCGGTTGTCATTGGTAAACACCAAAATCCATGGATAGAAGTTGATCTATCTCCGTTTAGAAAATTTAAAATTATCAGGAGATTAAGTGGAGGAGGTACTGTTTTTCATGATCTTGGAAATATCAACTTCTCATTTTTACGAAATAAAGAAACTGATTTTGTCAATTTCAAAGAACATATTGTTCCGATTAGTCAATCTCTCGAACAACTCCATATTCCTAACTCAATATCTGAGCGAAATGATTTGTTTGTTGGTGAATACAAAGTAAGTGGTAATGCTGAACACGTAAATAGCTCTTTAAAAAGATTACTCCATCACGGGACCCTGCTTTATGACAGTAATCTAGTAAAGCTCAATGGAAGTATAAAACCAAAAGAAAAATTAAAGATTAAAACTCATGC
This sequence comes from Bacteroidota bacterium, assembly GCA_024645005.1. GTDB lineage: Bacteria > Bacteroidota > Bacteroidia > NS11-12g > UBA9320 > UBA9320. The sequence continues at coordinate 3,823 of JAHEGS010000032.1, read as the reverse complement.
TGTATCCTCAAAAAGAAGTCCTGTTTCAAATTTGAGAGATTTCTATGATTGGGGCAATACAGAATCCTTTCTTCAATTAATCATCCAAAAATTAAAAACTATAATTGATGTGAAATCTGTACAAGAAATTGACCCATCTAACATAACAGAAGTTAAAAATTTAATTGAAGATAAATACATTCTAGACGACTGGAATTTCAATCACACTCCACAGTTTTCCTATACAGGGAAATCAGGTGAGAAATACAAGATTAGAAAGGGAAAAGTAATCGAATCAAAAGATTTTCAAAATATTGGACTACCATTCAAAAGCATACTAGAACATGACTAGAAAAGAGAGAGCATCTAAAATCCATCAAATTTTAGAATCCGAATTTGCGGAGGTACCCATCCCATTGGATCATAAAGACCCATACACACTTTTAGTAGCTGTTTTATTATCAGCTCAGTGTACAGATGAACGTGTTAATAAGATTACTCCCCTACTCTTTTCTAAAGCTGACAATCCCCATGACATGGTTAAAATGAGTGTAGAAGAAATTAAATCCATAATAAGACCATGTGGACTATCTCCCATGAAGAGTAAAGGTATTTATGGATTAAGTAAAATATTGATTGAAGAATACGACGGACAAGTACCCGAGGATATGGAGGCTTTAGAAAAACTACCCGCTGTAGGACACAAAACAGCTAGTGTTGTTATGAGTCAAGCATTTGGTGTTCCTGCATTTCCTGTTGATACACATATACATCGTCTCGCATATCGCTGGAAACTAAGTACAGGTAAAAATGTAAAGCAAACAGAAATGGATTTAAAATCATGCTTCCCAATCGAGTCGTGGAATAAAATTCATCTTCAAATCATTTTCTTTGGTAGAAAGTACTGCCCTGCTAGAGGTCATAATCCCAGAACTTGTCCTATCTGCAAAACGTATGGTCGTGCATCATTATTCAAATAAGCATTTATTCAAAGTATTCAAGCAGATAGACCTAACTTTGTATCCGAAAAATGAAACTAGAAGTACTTTACGAAGACAATCACCTAATTGCTGTAAATAAACCTGCAGGACTTGTCGTTCAGGACAACGAACACGGTCTAGCGTCTTTAGAACATCACGTAAAGTCTTACATTAAGATAAAATACAACAAACCTGGAGCTGTTTTTTTAGGATGTATTCATCGATTAGATACCAACGTTACCGGTATAGTCCTATTTGCAAGAACAAGTAAAGCTCTCACTAGAATGAATGATCAATTTAAAAATCGATTGATTCAAAAAACCTATGCTGCTCTAATTCGTCGAAAACCTCAACCCATGGCTGGCACATTGGAACATTGGTTAAAAAAAGATCCAAAACAGAATAAAACAAAGTTGTACCACGAACAACAAGATGGAAGTAAAAAAGCAATCCTTCATTATGAATTCATCAACACAGCCAATCATTGTTTTTTACTGAAAGTACGACCCATTACTGGTAGACCTCATCAAATTCGCGTTCAACTTGCTCGTACATTCACTGGAATTGTTGGAGATGTAAAATATGGTCAAACAAAACCAACCTCAGATAAGAGTATTTATTTGCATGCACTAGGATTGTCGTTTGTACATCCCGTAAGCAAAGAAAATTTAAATTTGCATGCTCCAATGCCCGAATTTGGAAATTGGAAATTTTTTAAAGACATCGAAAAAAACTTATTAGAAAAATGAATCAAATTGTAAAAATACCCCAAGCTAAAAATGAACCTGTAAAGTCATACGCTCCAGGTGATGCTGATACGCTGCATTTAAAGAGTAAATTACAGGAAATGAAAAACACCTTGGTTGATATTCCCATGTATATCGGTGGTAAAGAAATCTTCACAGATGAGAAAATCACGATACATCCACCTCACGAGATTAACCATACATTGGGTACATTTAATAAAGGAAACGCCTCTCACGTAGAAGCAGCAATATCCTCAGCTCTAGAAGCTAAAGATAGTTGGGCAAACATGCCATGGGAATCTCGAGCAGCTATTTTTTTAAGAGCCGCAGATCTTTTAGCTGGACCATACCGTGATAAAATGAATGCAGCAACCATGCTTGCACAATCTAAAAATGCAATGCAAGCTGAAATTGATGCCGCATGTGAGATGATTGATTTTTTTAAATTCAATGTTCAATACATGAGTGAAATCTATGCTCAACAACCTCCGGAAAATACACCAGGTGTATGGAATCAACTTGAATACAGACCATTAGAGGGGTTTGTTTTTGCTCTATCACCTTTCAACTTTACAAGTATTGCAGCTAATCTTTGCTCTGCTCCAGCAATGATGGGAAATACCATTGTATGGAAACCTGCAGAAACTCAGATTTACAGTGCCCAAGTAATCATGGAATTATATAAAGAAGCGGGATTACCCGATGGTGTTATCAATCTTGTCTATGTTGATGGGCCTACCACTGGTGATGTAATTTTTAACCATAAAGATTTTGCCGGAATCCACTTTACAGGTAGTACTGGAGTATTTAGACAAATATGGAAAACCATCGGAAATAATATTGATAAATACAGAAGCTATCCAAGAATTGTTGGTGAAACTGGAGGTAAAGACTTTGTGATGGTTCATGCAAGTGCAGATATACACCAAGTAAATACTGCTCTGGTAAGAGGATCTTTTGAATTTCAAGGGCAAAAATGTTCTGCAGCTTCTAGGGCATATATCCCTAAGAGTATGTGGAATGAATTAAAACCGCTTCTTGTCGAAACCACAAATAGTCTAAAAATGGGAACAACTGAAGATTTTAGCAATTTTGTCAATGCTGTAATCGATGAAAAATCTTTCAATAAGATTTCTGGCTATATTGACCGAGTAAAAGAGAGTTCAGATGCTGAAATCATTGCCGGTGGTTCATATGACAATAGTGAAGGTTATTTCATACGTCCAACTATTATTGAAACTACAAATCCAGCCTATGCTACGATGTGTGATGAATTATTTGGACCTGTTTTATCTATATATGTATATCCTGATGAAGAATACAAAAAAACTCTTCACTTGGTTGATAATACGTCAGAATATGCACTAACTGGAGCTATTTATGCTAAAGGACGGGAACACATTAATACTGCCCTTCACATTTTAAGAAATTCAGCGGGTAATTTTTACATTAATGATAAGCCTACAGGGGCAGTTGTTGGTCAACAACCATTTGGTGGTGCCAGAGGAAGTGGTACAAATGATAAAGCTGGAGCACCTGTAAACTTGATGCGTTGGACATCGATGCGAACCATTAAAGAAACTTTCGTTTCACCTTCATCATACGAATATCCCTTTCATAGTTAATGAACAATGAATAAATTGTCACTCTTACTCATTCTGTTTTTTACCATTGGTTGTGGAAATAACACAAAGTCTGGTTTTGAAAATGAGGAACCCATTACTTCAGCTCCCATCGCAAAGTCAAAGATCATCACTACTGATACTTTGCACATAGTTGCTATGGGAGAAAATATGAGCGAAATGAAGTTTAATAAAAAAGTCATTCGTGTTCCATCTGAAAAGAATATTACTGTTGCTTTGACGAATGAAAGCACAGATGCAACCATGCCCCATAATATTGTATTTATTCAAAAAGGATATGCAAATGATGTTGGACAAGGAGGTCTAAGCCATAAAAACAATGCTTATGTTAATCCTAATGACGAAAACGTCATAGCACATTCTGGTCTTGCACAAATTGGAGAAACAATCTATTTCTCATTCAAAACACCTAAACCTGGAAATTACGAGTTCATTTGTTCCTATCCTGGTCACTGGGGATTAATGAAGGGTGAGT
>JAHEGS010000031.1 GCA_024645005.1 Bacteroidota bacterium | reverse complement strand
GACAAGGATTTCAAAAGAGAACGAACACTCGAACAACCATTCACCCCCTATGCAGCAGACCTTGAGATTCAAAAGGATAAAACCTATTACCGTGTTTTAGACCTTACCCAAAGTACATTAAATAGTAATCGTTGTGCAAACTTTCACAAGTCCGTTGGTGGATATAGTGCAGCAAAAATTAGAAGGTTTCAAGACCTATGGGACTGGCATTTAATGGATGACTTAAGAGCCGGAAGAATAAATGATAATGGCATATTTAATATGCTTAATATGAAATACTATATCTATCCAAATCAACAAAGTTCTCAACCTGTTTATGGAATAAACCCAAATGCCAATGGTAATGCATGGATAGTGAATGATATAAAGGTAGTTGAAAATGCGGATAGTGCTATAGTCAATTTACCAAAAATAGATACCAAAACACAAGCGATTGTTGAAAAAGAATACGCAGATTTTGTCGCTCCCAATTCCACTATTGATAGTGCTGCAAGTGTAAAGTTAACGTCTTATCATCCAGAGAAATTGGAATACTCCTATTCCGCCGAAACAGATAATAATGTTGCTTTTTCAGAGGTGTTCTATGACAAAGGTTGGAATGCATATATTGACAATCAACCGGTTGATCATTTCAGATTAAACTATATTTTACGTGGTTTAAAAGTTCCCGCAGGAAAACATAGTATTCGATTTGAATATAACCCCAAAACCTTCCAAACTGGTTCTATACTGGCCATGACATTTGGTAGTTTAATATACTTGCTAATTGGTTTGAGCATCTTCCTTTGGGTTCGAAAAGTACTTGCTTCACAAGATTAAAAAAACAAAAAATGCAATTCGCTCAAGTATATGGTCTGCAAAAAATAAAGGAACAATTGATCCGTAATGTGCAGAACAATAGACTTCCACATGCACAACTATTTTTGGGTAATGAAGGGACTGGGAAACTTGGACTTGCTATTGCATTAACACAGTATATTTATTGTACCCAACGAACACCCACAGACTCCTGTGGTGAGTGCAGTTCGTGTCGAAAAATAAGTACTCATTCACACCCTGATGTGCATTTTACCTTCCCAGTTGCAGCAAGTAAAGAAATTAGCACACAATACATTGAAAATTGGAGAGAAATTAATGCCTCTTCGATGTATTTTAATGTAACTGACTGGATGGGGACTATCTTGAAAGATGAAAATAAGACTCCTAATATTACGCGAGAAGAAACCCGTAGCATCTTATCTCGGCTCTCATTAAAGCCCTATGAGGGCGAGGCAAAAACACTCATTATATGGATGCCAGAATACCTCAAAAAAGAGAGTAATGCATTACTGAAACTCATTGAGGAGCCACCACAAAAAACTTATTTTATTCTGGTAGCTGAGCAATCTCAGCAACTTTTGCCTACCATAACAAGCCGAACACAACTCACTAAAATTCCAAGTTACTCAAATGAGGAGACTAAAGCATTTCTGGATCAAAAATACGGTTTAGAAAAATCCCACTTAGAACAAATAGCTCGACTAGCAGATGGCAATTTGAGGGTAGCTACCCAACTTGTCGAAAATAATTCAACCGATTATGGTCCACTATTCAGAGATTGGATGTTGGCATGTTACAGGAATGACCTTAAATCCGTAAGTGACTTATTGGATAAGCTTCACGCAATGGGCAAAAATCAAATTCAGCTTTTCTTATCTCACGGAATTGGAATACTTAGGGAATGCATGATGCATCAAACAATTGACAATTACACCATAAATGCTGAATCCAGCCAAGTTGATTTCATCCAAAAGTTGAGCTCAACATTAAATGCCTTTTTTATTGAAAAGATTTATACTCAAATGAATGAGGTCATTTATCATCTACAACGAAATGCCAATCCTAAAATCGCTTTATTTAACTTATCAATTAATATAAGATATCACTTTATCCGCAAGTAATTTCTATTTTGTGATATATTTGAGCCACTAAGAAACTACTGCTATCAGTAGTTAATTTTAATCAAAGAAAAAGGCAATCAGTATGGGATGTGGAAGTTGCGGAAATAATAATGGCAGTCATAGTCCTGGATGTGGGAATAATGGTGCGTGTAGCACTGGAAGTTGTAACAAATTAAACGTTTACAATTGGCTCACGGACATGGTCTTACCAGAAGACTATGAGCCCTTTAATATTGTTGAAGTTCGATTCAAAGGAAGTAAAAAACAATTTTACAAAAATGTCAATCACCTCGAATTATTTACCGGCGACAAAGTAATTGTAGATTCAGATGTGGGCTATGATGTTGGAGAGGTTTCCCTTGCTGGGGAACTTGTAAAACTTCAACTCAAAAAATATGGTATTGATGAGAACAATTCCGAAATGCGTACCATTAGAAATTTGGCAAATGAGGACGAAATAGAAAAATATCAGAAGTTTAAAGATATTGAACAAGAGTCGCTAGAAAAAGCTCGAACTATAGCTCTTCAATTGAGACTCAAGATGAAAATAAGTGACATTGAATATCAAGGTGATGGTAAAAAAGTAACCTTTTACTATACTTCCGAAGGCCGAGTAGATTTTAGAGAACTCATCAGAAGATATGCTTCAGAGTTTAAAAGCAGGATACAAATGCTACAGGTAAGTTACCGAGAAGAAGCATCCCGACTTGGTGGTATTGGCTCCTGTGGTCGAGAATTGTGTTGTAGTACATGGCTCACAGACTATAAAGTAGTGAGCATGAGTGCTCCTAAAACACAAAATCTATCCATTAATATGCTCAAACTTAGTGGGCAATGTGGTCGATTAAAATGTTGCCTAAATTATGAATTAGAGACCTATCACGAAGCTATAAAATCCTTCCCAAATGAAAAGGTAAAACTCAAAACAGAATCTGGATTGGCAAGTCTTAAAAAGATAGATATCCTTAAAGGTACTGCATGGTACTGCTATGAAAAAAGTTTTGATTGGATTCCTCTAGATCTTAATCGAGTAAACGAAATAATAGCTCTGAACAAAAAAGGAAGAACTCCTGCAACTTTGAGCGATACTGCTAAAGGAGCTGAAATTGCGTTTAAAACTTTAGAATATAAAGACGACTTACTCGGTGAGAATGACCTAACTCGAATGGATCACAAAAACAAAAAGACAAATAAGAAAAGAGGTCATAAGGGAGGAAATAAAAATCGTAAATTCAATAAACCAAGAAATAAAGCTAAAGGAAATAGAGATAACTCAAATCGTAATCAAAAACCACGTGATAACAACTAAAATTGACCTACTAACTCATGCAAGCCAGACACGCTGATCGAAAGAAATACTTTAATGAACAGGCATTAACCACCCGCAAATATGTGATTCCATACTTGCAAGACTTAATCAAAATCGATGAAAATACTTCTATTTTAGAAATTGGATGTGGCGAAGCTGGAAACCTTGAACCATTTCTAGACTTGGGTTGTAAACGTGTTGTTGGTATTGATATCTCTGAAGGCAGAATAGAAAACGGGAAACTTTATCATGCCAATCACCCAAATTTTAAAAACCTAGAACTTGTTACTGAGGATATATACGATACTGAAACAACCGAAGAATTTGATATCATAATAAGCAGAGATGTTATCGAACACATCCCTAACCAAGAAAAATTCATGAATCGATGTCGTGATTTCATGAAACCCAATGGGCTATATTTTATTGGCTTCCCTCCTTGGTACAATCCATTTGGTGGACACCAACAATTACTAAAAAATTCCTTTTTTTCTAAACTCCCATATTTTCATATTATACCCAGATTCATGTACAAAGGGCTTCTTCGTATCATAGGCGAAAGTGAATCCAAGATTAAGGGGATGCTTGAGATTTATGATACTCGAATCACAATCGATCGATTGAATCGAATATTAAAAGTAAATGATTATCAAATACTCAAAAAAACAGACTATTTATTCAATCCAAATTACGAAACCAAATTTGGGATAAAACCAAGGAAACAGCTGAAGCTAATCAGTTCCATTCCATTCATTCGCAACTTTTTTGTTACTGCCTCATACTACGTTGTTCGGGCAATCAAATAGCACTAGCTATCTATTACAACTCGATTTTTTATAGATCTAGCTAGGGTAATTTCATCGGCATACTCGAGCTCCCCCCCTACGGCAATACCTTTAGACAACGTACTCACACGTACACCCAAATCTCTAAGCTTTTTTGCAATGTAATATTCGGTAGTATCACCCTCTAAAGTTGAACTTAACGCAATTACAGCTTCCTTGATGTCATTCTCCTTGACACGGGTCAACAATTCAGGTATCTTAACATCACTTGGACCAACTCCATCTACCGGGGAAATAAGGCCGCCCAACACATGAAAAAGTCCATGGTATTGTCCTGTATTCTCAATAGCTATTACATCTTGAAAATCCTTGACAATACAAACGATTGACGTATCTTTTGATGGAGAACTACACACATTACACAGGGGAGCATCACTCAAATTAAAACACTGATCACAATATTGAATTTGAGTTCTCATCTTGAGCAATGCATCGCTCAGCTCAATGGTATCCCCTTCTGATCTTTTTAAAAGGAATAATGCCATTCGTAAGGCACTTTTTTTACCTACTCCTGGAAAACGAGAGAGTTGCTCTACTGCTTTGTTTATCAAATTAGATGACGAAACGCTCATGTTCTTTAAATAACAAAGTTATGCGATGTTAGTTATCTACCAACATAATTGGGAATCATGTGTTTAACTTGTACTAAACTTTAAAAGTGATGGAAAATAAGCTGGATTTAAATCATCAAATTAAGGTAAATATGATCCCACAACATCAGAAGAATCGAAAGGTTCCTGGTGCCCAACATGTGTTTAGTTATGAGGTAACCATTTTTAACAACAGTATTGAAGAACTCCAACTAATTAGAAGACATTGGTTTATTACTGACGGTGTTTTAGGTGTACGTGAAGTTGAAGGTGAAGGTGTTATCGGAGAAAAACCAATCATTAATCCAGGTGATAGTTTCACATACCAGTCGTGGTGTCCCATATCAGAAGACTATGGAAGTATGAGTGGTTATTTCACTTTTCTAGTCATTAGAACCGGAGAAATAGGTTATGCCAATATCGACACCATTCTACTCATACCAAATGAAACCCTGAATTAAGCGTATATTCTGGTTTTGGTCTATTCTAATTAAAGAAATTGATAGATCAAACCAACGATTCCAACAATCCAACAGTAGACAGCAAAATAAACTAACTTACTTTTTTTAACTATGGAAATCATCCACTTACATGCAAAAATTCCAGATAGTAATGCTGCTACAAATCCTAAAATAACGGGTAAATCAAATATTGAGCCCGATGAACTAGCATTTAAAGAGGAATAATCCATTATTTCTTTTGCCATAGCTCCAAAAATCAAGGGAAGTACCATTAAAAAACTAAATCGAGCTGCTCGTTCCCGATTTATACCTAACAAAACTGCAACTGCAATCGTGCTTCCGCTTCTACTTATTCCAGGCAAAATGGCAATGGCTTGAACAATCCCTAATAACAATGCGTTTCTAGAATTCATTATACCTTCTTTACTATTCAGCTTGTCAGACAAAAACAATAAAATCCCAGTTAAAATTAACATCATACTTACCAGCAAAATATGACCATTAAAAAACCCGTCAATTTGTTCTTTAAAAAATAATCCTACAAGAACTGCAGGTATCATTGAAAGTACAATAAAAGCTGTGAATTTTGTTTCATCATTCCACTTGAATTGAATAATCCCCTTGATCAGTTCAAGAATATCTTTTCTGAAAACAATGATGGTACTCAAAGCTGTAGCAAAATGTAAGGTAACGGTAAATAAAAGACCCGCCTCACTCTCATTAATGCCAAAAATTGCTTTACCTAGTTCGATGTGACCGCTACTGCTTACTGGTAAAAACTCGGTTAAACCTTGAATTATTCCAAGAACAATAGACTCCCAAATGCTCATTAATTATTACTTTGGTTTTTTCATTATCGCAAAAATCTCGATAACGAATCCTAAGATTACGACAATTGGAGCTAATGTAGTCTTACGAAAATCATAAATATCCTCCTTACCATACATCAAAACAAATCCAATAATAATGGTGAGTAGTCCCGCAAGCATGAGTTTATAGTTTGTCTTGTTAAAAACAAATTGTTGAGTTGAGTGAGTTGTTGGTTCAGTTTTACTACTTTTTTTATTAGCCATAACGTGTTGTTTTGTATTGCGAATACTAAATTATACTGACAAAAATAACATCAAATTGTATTGATACCACTTTTAATAATTCCAAATGCTAGGAGTTCTCTTACTTTTGTGGCATCCATAAATTTATGAGTACCTACAATTTTCAATCTATCGAGGACAAATGGCAGGCAAAATGGGCCGAATCCAAAATTTATCGATCTGAAATTGATTCAACTAAACCGAAATTTTACGCCTTGGATATGTTCCCTTATCCAAGTGGAGCTGGATTACATGTAGGGCACCCACTGGGCTATATCGCAAGTGATATTGTTAGCCGATACAAACGACTAAATGGGTTTAATGTTTTACACCCTATGGGGTTTGATGCTTTTGGCCTACCTGCAGAACAATATGCTATTCAAACAGGGCAACACCCTAAAGTTACTACAGAAATTAATTTAAAAAAATACAAAGAACAACTTAACCGAATTGGTTTTAGTTACGATTGGGAAAGGGAAGTCCAGACTACAGATCCGAGCTATTACAAATGGACACAATGGATTTTTATCCAACTTTTTGAATCATGGTATAATGAAAAAACGGATCGAGCCGAGCGTATCGATTCTCTCATCTCTATTTT
>JAHEGS010000029.1 GCA_024645005.1 Bacteroidota bacterium | reverse complement strand
CCAATCAGACCATGCTTGATTTAGCATGTGGTAAAGGTCGACACAGTATCCATCTTAACAGAATGGGTGCCCTAGTAGAAGGATGCGACTATTCAGAAAACAGCATCCGACATGCAAAGCAATTTGAAAATGATCGCCTACATTTCTACACCCACGACATGCGAAATGAATTACCAAAATCATATGATTACATCTTCAATTTATTTACCAGTTTTGGATATTTTGAAACACTAGACGAACATCAAACAACACTTCAAAATATCCACAACGGATTAAACGAAAAAGGACTTTTCATTTTTGATTTCATGAATACCGAATACGTGCTCAATCATTTGGTTGCTGAAGAAACCATCCAAAAAGAATCGGTCTATTTTCACATCAAACGTGAACTTATTGATGGTGTAATTACTAAAAACATTTCGTTTGAGGCGAATGGAAACCTCCATGAATACCGTGAAGAAGTAAGAGCTCTTCGCCCCAATATATTAGTCGATATGATGAAAAACTGTGGTTTTTCTGTTCAAGAAAAATTTGGGAATTATCAACTTGCTCCCTTTGATTTGCATACATCCAACCGATTTATTTTAGTACTTAGTAAGTGATAGAATCTCTTATCGATATTGACCAACGATTGTTTATTACTATTCACCATGATTTTGCAAATTCATTTTTTGATGGTCTAATGCCCATCATTCGAAATGCAAAAACATGGATTCCATTGTATCTTGTATTTCTATTTCTAATTTTCAAAAAACATAAAGCCCAAGGGTTCTATATTCTACTTGCGACCGTACTTATTGTCGCATTAACTGACCAATTTTCAGCTGGGTTTATGAAGCCCTACTTTGAACGTCTTCGCCCTTGCCACGAACCGTCCATAGCTCAATATATTCGAAATCTAATTGATTGTGGTGGTCAATATGGATTTATTTCCTCTCATGCCACCAATCACTTTGGATTGGCTGTTATTTTAAGTTGGTTTTTCCGAAAATCCTATCATTTCCAATACGCTACTTGGACATTCTTTACATGGGCAGCACTGATATCTTTTGCTCAAATATATGTAGGTAAACATTACCCTGGTGATGTTCTAGTTGGAGCATTTTCAGGGTTGTTCATCGGATGGATTATTTTAAAAGGGCTACAAGAAATGATGAAAAAAAACTAAATTATGTTTCAAGAAAAAGCTCTATCTATTCTAAAATCAGGCAAAAATGTGTTCCTAACTGGTAGTGCAGGAACAGGAAAAACCTATACCTTAAATGCATATATCCAATGGCTAAAAGAACATAAGGTCCCTGTTGCAATTACAGCAAGTACAGGTATTGCCGCTACGCATATGAACGGAACTACTATCCATTCATGGAGTGGAATTGGCATTAAAAACACGTTATCGCATAGTGATTTAAAATCCATGCAAGGCAAACAGTACCTTACTAAAAATATTTCAAAAACTCATGTCCTAATCATTGATGAAATATCTATGCTTCATCGCAACCAATTGGATATGATCAACCAAGCATTGAAATATTTGAGAAATTCTGCCCAACCCTTTGGAGGCATACAGGTCGTATTTGCTGGTGACTTTTTTCAGCTTCCTCCCGTCAGTAAAGAAGCAACACCAAGTCGCGAAAAATTTGCCTTTATGAGTAAAGCTTGGGTAGAAGCAGAACCAATAGTATGCTACCTAACTGAACAATACCGACAAACCAAGAATGAATTAAACACCATTCTCAACCAAATTAGAGGTAACGAAATCGATGAATCTGGTGTGCAATTATTACAAGAAACACGATTTAACGAACACACCATCGAACCCACTAAACTATACTCTCACAATGCTGATGTAGATGCCATGAACGAAAAGGAATTGGCTGAATTGGAAGAGGAAGAATGGGAGTTTTTTGCTACTAAAAAAGGAAACCAAAAAATGATGGAATCCTTTGTCAAATCTCTAATAGTTCAAGACAAACTAATTCTAAAAAAAGGAGCTAAAGTCATGTTTCTTAAAAACAACCATGAACGAGCCATCATGAATGGGACGTTGGGTGTAGTTGTCGACTTTAAAAAAGACCAAGATGATAATGGACCCTACCCCTTGGTTCAACTCATGGACAAACGTAAAATTTTAGCGAAACCCGATATTTGGTCAATAAATAACGAAAAAGGAACACCATTGGTGAGTTTTGAGCAAGTACCTCTCCGACTTGCATGGGCCATTACGGTGCACAAAAGTCAGGGAATGACACTCGAAGCTGCTGAAATAGATCTCAGCAAGGCTTTTGAACCTGGTCAGGGATATGTTGCTCTGTCTCGATTGAAGGACCTAGACGGACTCAAATTATTAGGGATTAACCGAATGGCTATCGAAGTAGATGCATTGGCTCTTAAAGCAGATCAGCGTTTCCAGGAATTGAGTCAAGAGCTCGATAATCTATCGGAAGCTGATTTTGAAAAAGACTGGAAGAGTCACATTATCGCAAGCGGAGGAACTACCGACCCAAAAGAGATAAAAAAACACAAGGCCAAAATCCAGGCTAAAGAAAAGAAAATAACGACCTATGAACAGACCATAGAATTAATCAAAGAAGGCAAATCCTTGCATGAGATTAGTGATCATCGTGGAATGGCACTTACCACGATTCAAGGACACATTCTAAAAATATCGGACACTTATCCTGATATTAATATAGACGCATACAGACCCGATGAAGTTTTAATGGATCGTATTCAAAAAATCTACACTGAAGCTGACAATGGAGATGAAAAAAATTATAGCTCTGATGGTCGGATAAAATCCAGTATTATCTTCAAGGAACTGGGTGGTAAAATCGATTATGGTACCATCAAATTGGCTTATGCCTATTTGGATATTTGAAATTAGACTCAACTTTTATTCAAAAAAACGATAACAGAATTCACAACTATTAACTAAACTTGCGGCAATGCAATTTTGGTGGCTATTTTTATTGTTCTTTTTTCCATTCTTTGGGGGATTTGCTGGATTAACCATTCGGTCTGAAAAAACTCGTCAACTCAAATTATTCCTTGCATTCAGTGGTGCATTTTTGATTTCTATCACCATACTCAATCTCATTCCAGAGGTATATGACCAAATTGGCAACCAAGCTGGCTATTATATTTTGGGTGGATTCTTTTTACAAATCGTTGTCGATTTTTTCAGTAAAGGAATTGAACATGGTCACCTCCACTTTCATGAGTTTAAAAAAGGATTTCCTGTATCTGTATTTTTAGCCTTGAGTCTTCATGCTTTTATTGAAGGACTCGGCCTAGGAGGTGATGCCTTTTCGGAAGCCACACAAAATAATCTTGTTTTTGCCATTGGACTACATGAACTGCCTGCAGCTTTTGCCTTAGCTGTTGTGCTCAAGAGTGTTTTCTCTAAAGAAAAAACCAACTATCTATGGATAACGCTTTATGCACTCATGGTTCCACTAGGAATGCTAATCGGAAATCAATTGGTGGATTATGCTGAGGTATTTAGTACGCTAATTGCAGTTGTCATCGGTGTTTTTCTACATATCAGCACCACTATTCTTTTTGAAAATAACGAAAGTCACACCTACGGAAAATATAAATTAATCGCTATTGCTGTGGGTTTAATTGTTGCTTTATTGGCTGTGAATCTTCACTTCCATTAACCATATATCTCGTTTAATAGTCCAGCTAAACGAACGCCTGCTTGTTCTAACCTTAATTGAATAGTCTTGGTGTGCCTGAAACTATAGCTGTAACCCAATTTTTTTTTGTCTCCAAAGTCATAACAAGCTGAGCGAAGCTTTTGGCTTTCAGCAGCCCATTCTCTAACTGAACTTCCCTGCCAATCAGCCACTTGATTTGGTGTAACATCTCGATTGATATGATCGCCTAATTCGCGATAGCTTAACTTTAAATGATCAATCAATTCAGAATCCCAAAGATGATGCAAATTAGTTTTCTCACCAAACCATTCCACCTTGACTTTGTTTCCCCCTCTATCTTCTGATAAACCTACATGCAATGGCTGATGAATATCTCCAACCATATGAACAAGAGCCATAATTGCAAATTCCTCACTCTCAAAAACAGTGAACTCTTTGGTCTTTAACTCAATCATGATTTGCTCAATAGTAGAAATCACATCTCCTTTAGGATTTTTATCTGACTCGTCGTAATGCATCCCATCTGGAATACTTACATAATGCCAACTATTCATGTGTCTGTAATTTTTATCAGATCGAATAAAATCCATATGGTTACCACACATTTCTAACGAATACAGTTGTAAGATTTTGTTTACTCTTTTACTGGCTTTCTTGGTTAGATGTTGTTGTGCTACATAACCAACTACCCGATGTCCTGTTGGTCCCCATGCAATTGCATTTTGACAAAATATAATAAGAATTGCAACAAACGTAGATTGAATTGACTTCATGTGTACAAAGCTAACATAAAGCCCATAAAACGGCTACATATTTCGGCGATACTGCCCTCCTACTTCAAAAAGAGCAGTTGTAATTTGTCCCAGTGAACAGACCTTACATGCCTCCATCAATGCCTCAAAAAGATTTTCATTGTTCAAAGCTGTTTGTTGAACTTGTTTTAACTGGTCTTGAGATTCTGATTTGTAACAAGCATTCAACCCTTCAAGCGTCTTAATTTGAATCTTCTTCTCATCTTCTGTTGCTCGAATTACTTCTTTTGGTAAAATGGTGGGTGATCCTTTACTATTTAAGAATGTATTCACACCAATAATGGGAAAATCACCACTGTGTTTTAATGTTTCGTAGTGCAAACTTTCTTCTTGAATTTTACTTCGTTGATACATGGTTTCCATTGCACCAAGTACACCACCTCGATCTGTGATACGATCAAATTCTGTAAGCACTGCCTCCTCTACTAAATCTGTCAATTCTTCTATAATGAATGAACCCTGCATAGGATTCTCATTTTTGGTTAAACCAAGCTCTTTATTAATGATTAATTGGATGGCCACCGCCCTACGTACACTTTCTTCGGTGGGTGTAGTAATTGCCTCATCATAGGCATTAGTATGCAATGAGTTACAATTATCATAGATGGCATACAAGGCCTGAAGTGTAGTTCTGATATCATTAAAATCAATTTCTTGTGCATGCAAGCTTCTACCACTTGTCTGAATGTGATATTTCAGCATTTGACTTCGTTCGTTTGCATTGTATTTTAACTTCATGGCTTTCGCCCAAATCTTTCGGGCAACACGTCCAATTACAGCATATTCAGGATCTATTCCATTAGAAAAGAAAAAGGAAAGATTAGGCCCAAAATCATTGATATCCATGCCTCTACTTAAGTAGTATTCTACATAAGTGAAGCCATTGGCAAGGGTAAAAGCAAGTTGTGTAATCGGATTTGCTCCTGCCTCGGCAATGTGATATCCTGAAATGGACACCGAATAAAAGTTTCTAACCTGATGATTAGTAAAATACTGTTGTACATCACCCATCAGTCGAAGAGCAAATTCAGTAGAAAAAATACACGTATTTTGAGCTTGATCTTCTTTTAGTATATCAGCTTGAACGGTTCCTCTTACTTGTTTTAATGTTTCAGCTTTTATCGAATCATAAACCTCTTTTGGAAGAACCATATCACCACTAACTCCCAATAACATCAATCCTAATCCATCATTTCCTTTGGGTAAATCACCATGATACTGAGGCTGAATAGTACCTCTTTTTGAGAAGTGTGTTTTTATTTTTTTTCGGACTGACTCTTCTAACTTATTTTCCTTGATGTATTTCTCACATTGCTGATCAATAGCCGCATTCATAAAATACCCCAACAACATGGGTGCAGGCCCATTAATAGTCATACTCACAGATGTCTTCGGGTCTGCTAAATCAAAGCCTGAATAGAGCTTCTTGGCATCATCTAAACAACAAATACTTACTCCAGCATTTCCGATTTTTCCATAGATATCTGGTCGATAATCTGGGTCATTTCCATATAAGGTCACCGAATCAAATGCTGTGCTTAACCGCTTTGCTGGCATGCTACTACTCAAATAATGAAAACGCTTGTTTGTTCGCTCTGGTCCCCCCTCCCCTGCAAACATTCGAGTGGGATCTTCACCTTGACGCTTAAAAGGATATATCCCTGCAGTGTATGGAAATTTACCTGGTACATTTTCTTGTAAATTCCAACGTAAAACATCGCCCCAAGCTTCATATTTTGGCAAGCATACCTTACTTATTTTTTGATGTGATAACGATTCTGTTTTCGTTTCCACGTTAATTTCTTTACCCCGCACAAGGTAGGTAAAGATATCATTCGAATACGAAGCTTTAATCTGATCCCACTCATCAATTACCGTTTGTAATTTAGGGTCTAAATCAATCGCTATTTTATCATACGTTTCTTTTAAATCCTTGATTAATCGGTCAGAATCAGCCAGTTTAGTTTCTTTAATCGTCGAAATTGTTTTGTGTATACCATAGAGTTTTTGTGCAATTTCTGTTTGTTGTTTTGCCCATTGGTTGTAATTCCTATTATTTTCTGCAATTTCAGATAAATACCGAACTCGCTTAGGAGGAATGATATATATTTTTTCACTCAACTCTTGGTTGGTATCAAATGAAGTCGATAATTCTGCAGCTGTTTTACGTTGAATGGTTTGGATTATAGTTGCATACAAAGCATTCACGCCAGGATCATTAAATTGACTAGCAATCGTACCGTAAACGGGCATATCATCGGGATCTTGATCGAATAATTTATGGTTGCGTTGAAATTGTTTTTTTACATCTCGCAATGCATCCAACGCACCTCTCTTGTCAAATTTGTTTAGGGCAATCACATCCGCAAAGTCCAAC
>JAHEGS010000089.1 GCA_024645005.1 Bacteroidota bacterium | reverse complement strand
TACACATAAATTTGCGAGTAGTTCTGCTAACAACGCACAAACGTGGGTTGCCAATTGGACAGCACCAACTAGCGGAACAGGTTCGGTTACATTCTATGTGGCTGCAATGGCTGCCAATGGCAATGGTAACAATAGGGGAGAAAAGATGTATATCGATACGATATCTATTTCAGAAAACACCTCTGCCAGTATTGCAGATATAGAAAATTGGAACATTAATTTATATCCGAACCCTACTACTCAAACTATCTCGATTGATGGGTATACCAACACAAATTCTAAGTTGAAAGTAATTAATCATAATGGGAAAGTAATAATGGATGTCAATTTTAACAATTCATTGGACGTTTCAGCATTAAGTACGGGTACGTATTACCTTAAAATCTATGAAAATGATCGCGTTTTCATGAAAAGGTTTACAAAGCTTTAAGTATTCTTTTGAAAGATGTAGATGATTGAACTTGATTTTTCGATGTTCAATAATGAGGAGATGTAAGAATAGAGTCCTTTTAAAAGTGTATAGGGTAAGAAAGTGAACTTATCTTTATAGGAATCACTAACCATTACATTGAAGAATGGATCTAAAGGCATTCGATGCTTTTTAATCATTTTGAATCCTCTTTCCATAGCAAATAGCTCAATTGTTTTTGGGGTAAAATGCCAAATGTGTCTTGGAGTATCATAAGCACCCCAATAAACTTTGTTCATTCTTGCGTCTTGTGAATCGCAATTTGGTAGGGCCAATATGAGGCAGCCATTGTCGTTTAGTGACTTAGAAAACAACTCAAAATAAGCATCGTAGCTATATACATGTTCAAACACATGCCAAAGACTGATGATATCATAATTGGTATCTAATTTTTCTTCAAGAAATTCGGATGGACTATGTGCTTTAATTCCAAAGTTTTTTTTACAAAGGGCAATTGCTTTTTCACTAATTTCAACGCCAGTTACATCGTAGCCCTTTTTTTTCATGAAATTCAGAAAGTAACCAGAGCCAGACCCTACATCAAGTAGTTTTTTACCCACGTGAAGACGCTTGATTTTTATGTATTTATAATGAAGCATTGCTCGACGAGCAACATGATAAATGGAGTAGATTAACCCACTAGAAGTGTCAGAATGTTCTACATATTCTTCGCTATTGTAATATGGTCCAGCATCTTTTTCTAACGGAGCATTTGCAGTAAAAACAAATTGGCATTGTTCACATTGTTGGAGTTCGAATACTTCTTTTGATACAAGCCAGTCAGGAACATTTAAAAAATGCTTGAATGAAGAATGACCACAGACGGGGCATCGATTTATAGAATAGCTTTCTTTCAACTCCTAAAATTTAGAGAATGCAAATAAACCATCTAAAAGTGAATAGTCCTTAATTCAAATGCTTTCTATTTTCAAAATCAATGTAATTTGAATTACGTGT
Source organism: Bacteroidota bacterium (assembly GCA_024645005.1). Lineage (GTDB taxonomy): Bacteria > Bacteroidota > Bacteroidia > NS11-12g > UBA9320 > UBA9320. The sequence continues at coordinate 5,572 of JAHEGS010000089.1, read as the reverse complement.
ATTCATCGTGTTTGTGGACGAAATCTTTTATTTTCGCCCGAAGATTCAAAAAATCACGCAATGAATAATTTTAAAAAAATAAATACTGTTTTTGGATGGGTTACATTTTTGATAGCAATTGCTGTTTACATGATGACCTTGGAGCAATCTGTTAGTCTTTGGGACTGCGGAGAGTTTATATCAGCATCATATCGCTTGCAGGTGGTCCACCCACCGGGAGCACCGTTGTTTTTGATGCTTGGACGATTATTCTCCATTTTTGCTACTCCAGGTACTAACGAAGTTGCGATAGCGGTCAATATGTTGAGTGCAGTTTTTAGTGCTGCTACAGTAATGTTTACTTTTTGGATTACGACTCATTTTGCTAAAAAAATTCTAAAAATAGACCTAAATGCGGAGTCGGTTGATTTAGGTAACGCTATTTCCATTTTTGGCTCGGGGCTTGTTGCGGCTATGTCTGTTACATTTATGGACACATTTTGGTTCAATGCTGTAGAGGCTGAGGTTTACGCTGGTTCTTCATGCTTTATGGCTTTGGCATTTTGGGCTATTCTCAAATGGGAAAAAGTAAAAGATGACCCTACATCAGATCGTTGGATCGTTTTTATCGCTTACATCATAGGTTTAGGTATTGGACTTCACCTTTTGAATATTCTTGTTGTACCTGCAGTATTCCTCTATTACTTCATCAATAAATTTGGGGTTAGTAGAAGAAACATCATCAGAGCTTCGGCCATTGGATTCGGTTCAATAGCTCTACTTCAATGGGTTATCATTCCAAAAACCCCTGCTGTTGCGGCATTTTTTGATAAGATCTTTGTGAATTCATTTGGACTTCCGTTTAATTCAGGGGTCTTGTTTTTCTTATTGCTTATCGCATTTGGAATTACTTTTGGTTTGCGTTATACCATCAAAAACAACAAGCCTATTGCTAATTTAGTGATCTTATGTTTTGCATTTATTATGCTTGGATTTTCATCTTATAGCATGGTGGTTATTCGATCGATTGCAGAACCGGCTATTGACATGAATGATCCGCAGGATGCAGAAAGTTTATTGAGTTATATCAATCGTGAACAATATGGATCACGACCCTTACTTTTTGGTCCTTATTATAATGCGGATTTAGTAGATATAGAACAAGGGAAAACGCAGTATCGTAGAGGTGAAGATTCTTATGAAGAAATTGGTACAAAGCAAGAGCCAATTTATGACGATCGATTCTCAACCGTATTACCTCGAATGGGTGATATGTCCGAAAAATCAAGGTACTACCCTTTATGGAACGGTATGATAAAAAAATATTCTGGTAGAAACCAATTAGAACAGCAATTAGAGTCGGTGAAAAAAAAGAAACCCACGTTTGCTAATAACATGAAATTCATGTTCAAATATCAGTTGGGTTGGATGTACTGGAGGTATTTCATGTGGAATTTTGCCGGAAGACAAAATGATATTCAGAACGTTTTAGGTAATAGTTTAGAAGGGAATTGGATATCGGGTATTCAATTTTTAGACGAGTGGAGATTAGGGGTCCCTCAGGATATTCCAGTGAGTTTACAGTACAATAAGGCCCATAACACCTTTTATTTCTTACCATTAATATTAGGAATATTAGGTATTGTAGTGATGTATCAAAAAAGTAAGATGGACTTCTACACTGTTTTGACTTTATTTTTATTTACAGGGTTACTCGTTGTGGTGTACCTAAACCAACCACCTATGGAACCACGTGAGCGAGACTATTCCTCTGTTGGGTCTTTCCAAACGTTTTGTATTTGGATAGGTTTGAGTGTTTTGTTCCTTGTTGACTTATTAAAAAAATCAGTTAACAAAACCATAGCTGCCACTGGAGCAACAGTTGTTGCATTGTTGGTTTCTCCAGTACTGATGGGTTTTCAAAACTGGGATGATCACGATCGCTCAGGAAGAGAATTGGGTATATCGTTTGCAAAAAATTATTTAAATAGCTGCGAGGAAAATGCCATTTTATTTACCAATGGTGATAACGATACCTACCCACTATGGTATGCTCAAAATGTGGAGGGTATTCGAACGGATGTGAGAGTGATTAACCTAAGCTTATTACCAACAGAATGGTATAGCAGTGCATTGAGAAGAAAAGTGTTTGATAGTGAGCCGTTGCCATTAAGCATACCTGCCGAAAAGATAGTTGCAGGTAAACGCGATTATGTTCGCTATTTTGAAAATAAATCACTTCCCCAAGATCAGTTTTATCCCTTGGACCAAGTGCTGAAATATGTTACCTCTGATGAACCAAGCAGAAAACAAAGAACCAATGCAGGTGATTTGATTAATGTTTTCCCAGTAAAAAACTTCAGCGTTGAAATAGATAAAAAAGCAGTTATCGCCACGGGATATGTGCCAGACAGAGATACAGCTAAAATAGTCGATAAAATCTATTGGAATATAGGTAGAAGTGGTCTAAGCAAGGGTGACTTGGTTGTGTTGGATATTATTGCTACCAATGCTAAAACAGGATGGAAAAGACCCATTTATTGGACAACAACCACAGGGTCATCTGTATATATGAATCTCGATAAGTATTTCAGACACAATGGCCTGACCTATCAATTGCTTCCAATAGAGGCAAACAAACGAATGAGAGGTATGGACGATATGGACTTGTTGTATGACAAATTGATGAATGTTTACGAATGGGGAAATATGGAAGAAGGCACGATGTTTTTGGATGATAAAGCCCAACTTGTTCCTCAAAATTTGCGGTCTTTGTTTGTTCAAGTAGCGGATTATTATGCTAACACCAATAAATTAGATACGGCTGCTGCTCTACTTGACAAATGTTATGCATCTATGCCAGAAACCTTATTGCCCATGAATCTGAGGTTAAAAGCAGCCAGTGCAGACATCTTTTACAAGGCTAATCAAACAGAAAAAGGAGACCAATTTTTGGTAGAGGTCGGAGATGATGCTTATGCTTTAATCAACTACTATAAGAAGTTTACACAAGTAGATAATAAGAATGAGAACATTCAAATCCTTCGTAATATTGGTCCGCTTGCTCGAGAGTATAAACGCGATGAGCTAGCTAATAAATATGACGATTTATATAAACAAGCTACTGCTTTATATTAAGCTTGTGAATACATGAGTAGAGAGGGCATCATTATTGGTTTTCACGCTGTAGAAGAATTGCTTTTAAGCGATGTCACCATTGGTAAGGTGTATGTCAATAATCAAGCTGATAAGCAAAAAATTGGTATTTTAAGACAACTTGCCAAAAAGTCAAATACTCCTTTTCAGATGGTGCCTGTTGAGAAACTTAATCGCATTACGAGAGTCAATCATCAAGGGGTAATAGCTATAAAGAGTCCCATTGAATTTGTTCCCCTAGAGGAAACCATTACGCGGTTATTTGAAAACGGAGAACCTCCCAAGATATTGGTGGCAGACGGCATACAAGATATCCGAAATATTGGGGCAATTTCACGATCATGTTTAGCCTTTGGGGTAGATTTATTGATTGTAGGCGTTAAAGCCAATGCAGAAATAGGCGAAGGAGCTATTAAATCCTCTGCTGGTGCATTATTAAAACTGCCTGTAGCTCGGGTGAGTAGCTTAGCCAATACGCTTACCTATCTGAAAAGTTGGGGGATACCCCAAATAGCAGCATCTGAAAAAACAGATAAAACGATGGACCCTTCTATAATTAAAGAGTTGACTTCTTGGGCACTTTGGATGGGCAACGAAGACAAAGGACTATCACGAGAGCGATTGGCACTCATGGACCACGTTTGGCGAATAAAAATGAAAGGAAATATGGATTCGCTCAATGTTTCGGTAGCTGCTGGCATTCTATTGTATGAGTTAAACAACTGATTAATAGCAAGTTAAGGTTTGCCTTTTTGAATTATTGTGAATTCTGAAAAAAAGTTATTTTCGCACCATTAGTACGAACCTATAATTTTATAGCCCATGTATTGGACATTAGAACTTGCATCATACCTAGACGACGCTCCTTGGCCAGCAACGAAAGATGAGTTAATCGACTTTGCCATTAGAACAGGAGCACCCTTAGAAGTAGTAGAAAACTTACAAGAACTTGAAGATGACGGAGAACCATTTGAGACCATCGAAGAAATTTGGTCTGAATATCCTTCTACCGACGATTACTTCTTCAATCAAGACGAATTGTAAAATAAATCTCGTCCACTCTTTTTTTGTTTAGGGTTAAGTTTTTTAGAAAATCATTCCGATTTCTACGCTAATATTTCGTATGGTGCCATTTGGATTAATATTTGGAGAGATATTATCTAAACTCAAGTTATCATTCAAGTTTCGGAGACCAATTTTTGTGCCGAATTGAAAAGTAACGATTGATTTTGGAACGTGGTAGTAGAGGGCGATAATGTAATCCCAAGGTTTGATATTAAGTTTATCAATTTCAGACTTTTTTTTCTCTCCAACATATAGTGATGATAACCCTAAATAGGATACAGTTGGACCAATACAGATGGCATGCTTATTTTGTAGTTGAAACATTGGAAGTAAAGATGCATCAACATAGAACAGAGCTATTTTTGAATACCCTGTATCGCCATTATTGAAATTAGAGCCTTTGAAGTTGCCTATTATTTCCGCATAGACACTTGTCTTTTTTTTTGTGTTTGAAATAAAGTATGAACCAGCAGTATAGCCAAATTTGACCTTTGGGTTCATAAGAGCAGAACCTGTTATACTTGATAGGTTAAAACTAGTCTTGATACCCAATTTATTATTTGATAAGTCTGACTGTCCAAATAATCTACATTGGATTATTGATATTGTTACAATGACTAAAAATAACCTCATTTATTCGATTTTTTTGCCACTAAATGCCTTAGATATTTGTTGATCCATAACTTTTTCTGCAAAGGGTTTACTGTAGTTATTTAACTTTTCTACTTGTGCAGATATTGCGTTTTTATCTTTTGATTGAATACGTTGATTTAAACCTTGAATAATTTCTTCAAGTTTGGTTACATTTTTTGGAGTCAATAAATCGGAATTGTCACGGATAAATTTTTGGGTGGCATAGATAAGTTGTTCTGCCTCTGTTATCGCCTCAGCAAGTGATCGTTTATCCATATCTGATTCGGCAAAATTCAAGCTATCTTGGAGCATATCTTTTATTTGTTGATCAGTAATTCCATATTGAGGTTTTAAGGTTACTTGTTGGCTAACACCTGACCTTAATTCTTTGGCACTCACTTGGAGAATACCATCGGCATTGAGTAAAAAAGTGAGTTCAATTTTTGGGATTCCCGCAGGCATCGAGGGGATACCTTTTAAAATAAATTCACCAATTTTTCGATTGTCAGCTACCATTTCACGTTCGCCTTGATAGACATTTATAGCAAGATTTACTTGCCCGTCTACAGATGTAGTGTATTCTTTTTTAAGTTGAGTAGGTATTTTATTATTTCTCGGTATCAATACATCCATCAACCCACCCACAGTCTCAATTCCTAGAGAAAGTGGTGTGACATCAAGAAGCAATAAATCTGTTCGATTTCCAGCTAAAATATCAGCCTCAATTGCTGCACCAAGG
>JAHEGS010000062.1 GCA_024645005.1 Bacteroidota bacterium | reverse complement strand
CCAATTATGAAGATGGTGAGCAAATGAGGGATTTTATTTACATAAAAGATTTACTGAATCTGATGTGGTTTTGGTACAAAAATCAAAACAATAGTGGCATTTATAATGCTGGATCTGGTGAGGCTAGAACATTCAATGATTTGGCACATGCTATCTTTTCTGCGTTAGAACTTGAACCAACCATCAGCTATATACCCACTCCAGAGGATATTCGAGACAAATATCAATATTTCACAAAGGCATCTATGAATAAAACCATTCAGGCAGGCTATAACGTACCTTTTCATAGTCTTGAAAACGCTGTAAATGACTACGTAAATCAGTATTTAAAAAATGAAGCTAACTTTTGAATAGAATTGTTAAAATAGGTTGGTTTATTGGAGGAATATTAATTATTCTTCTTTCCTATTTTTCATTTCAACACAAGGATGAAAATCCTCCGATAGAATCACTGAGCTTAGAGCCATTTGCTCAAGATATAGCGTCGGAAGCCGAAAGTATACTCAGTCAAATAATCCCCAAAAAATCAAAACCCTATTCCGACTCTTTAGGCCAACTCATTCGTAACGAAAAATGGTATTTTCTTTCCTATAAAAACGATCATTTGGCTCACTGGAATAGCAATAAAATTTTCATTGACCCAACTATTTTAAACAACCCTTCTTTCCCCATTCGGTATACTTTTGGTGATGATATCTATATTGTATTTAAATCCCAAACCTCTTTCCTTGCATATAGAATAGTTAATGGGGGCAGGGTCAATTCTCGTTTGATTAAATTCGATAAATCGTTTCAAAACAAGCTTATTTTACAGGATAACATCCCGCTAATGGATGGTCAAATCAGCTTAAAGGCACAGCATAAAGATGCATTCAAGGGTGCTTTTCTAGTTATTTCATTATTCACCTCGTTTTTATTTCTCATTTTGTTTTTGTTCCATGGCAAAAAGGAACAAAACTGGATGCATTTAGCTACCTTAATTATCATAGGAATAAATCTATTGGTGTTTTATAATCTGAAGATTCCATTTGACGATTATTTTTTTCTTTCCAACCAAAATTTTAGCACCCTTTCAAACGAACATCTACTGACCATCCTATTTATACATCTCATATCGGTCATTCAGATTAGTGTGAGTTTAATCTATATCTTTAAAAAGGTTCAACGACCATTAGTAGGACCAATTATTATTGGGGTGTTGCTTTTCAGCCTTGATTTTTTTATCAATCTTAGCATCAATATCATCACCCATATCAATATTCTACTAGATTTTGGACGATTAATTGATTTCAATATTCCATCATACCTCCTTCTATCCTATATCTGTCTGAGTTTCATTTTGTTTTGGGTTACCTGTTATTTCAGTAGATCCAAATTAAATTTTCGCAATCTTAACCATTGGATAAATTTTTTAATTGGGGTGTTCTTTTTTGTTGGATTCCAGTATTTCAACGCCCACCGCCAACCACTCGATTTAATTGCCATTTCCTCATTGTTAGGTTTATGCTTGGTCATCAACACCTATATTAAATCAATTAAAAAAGTAGTTTACACCTATTCTTTTTTCACTGCAGCAATTATATCGGGGGTCATTTATTATTCTCAAACTAGTCGGACTGAAAACTACTTGGTTCAGTATGCTGCCAAAATAATGGGCAATAAGGATGAGCAGACTATTCGAAGATTAGCCCGTATTGAAAATCAATTAGCACAAGAGTTTTTAACACCAGAAAATTACGAGGATTTCAATCGCCGTAAGGATGTTATTGAGGGTAGAATTAAACAACTTTACTTTAGTAATTATCTTGAAAAGTACGAATTGAAACTATTTAGTTTTGGAGCTGATGGCAACAATATAAATCAAAACAAATTGTATACCATTGATTATCTAGATAGCATCTACAATGGCTGTACAAAACGAACATCCAGTGCTTACTTTTATGAATTAGATAAATCTTCAAATAATAACGGATACATCGCCAAATTTGAAAATTGTGATATCGAAGGTCATTTTGGGACTACATTTATCTTGCTTGAACCTCGCATCATTCAATCTGATTTTCTTTACCCTGAATCTTTTGCTAATCAAAAAGACCAAGAAATCATTTCTTTAGATGATTATTCTTATGGGATATACGTGTCCGAAAAATTGATAAGTCAATTAGGAGAATTCCCATATAAGCTTCATTCAATTCCCAACAACAGTAAAGAAAATCTATTTTTTGGAGGAATTAAACACACGCGATACTCAAGTGATAACTATGATGTTATCTTAAGTGTTTATGCCAACCCATTCAGGCAAATATTAACCATATTCACCTTCATCCTAGTTATTATCATATTCATTGGTATGCTGGGCTCTTTGGTGCTGAAAGTATTCTCAATTACCAATCAGCAAATCACGATGATTTTTCTTCCCGACTTATCTCATCATTTAAGCTCACGAATTCAAGTTGCTATTACTGGCATTCTCATTTTTGGTTTGCTTCTATCTGTTTACACCATTGTTCATTTTGAAAAAACCAATTACAATGCGATGCTGGAGGAACAACTTTTAAATAAGGTTAAAAATATCAGTTCTAGACTCCAGAATCGGGTTAACCTATCCCAAAAATTGAGTAATGAAGAACAACGACTATTAATACTTAATGAGGAGAGTAATACTCATCAGGTTGACATTAACTTATTCAATCAAAATGGGAAGCTATTAGGCAGTTCTAAGCCCTACATAATCGATAATCAAATATTAGGCAGTCAAATGAACCCAATTGCCTACAGGAAACTCAACAGGGATAAAACTTCTCAATTGCTAATACAAGAAGAATTAGAAGGCTCTGACTACCTCAGTGCTTATGTTCCTTTATTTGATGGTAAAAATAAAGTAATCGGATATGTAAATACACCGCTATTTTCGAAAAATGAGCTACTCAATAAACAACTATCTAACCTCATTATCAATATTATTAATGTATACTTTTTACTCCTTATTGTCGGTGGATTTATTGCATATTTTATTAGTAAAGAAATCTCAAAACCGTTAGAATCTATTCGAGAAAAAATTGCCAAAACAGTTCTTCAAGGAACAAATGAACTAATACGTTATAACCGTGATGACGAGATAGGTCAGCTTGTCAAACAATACAATAAAATGGCAATAGAACTCCAAGAAAGTGCTCGACAGATTGCTAGTTCAGAACGGGAGGGAGCTTGGAAAGAAATGGCTAAGCAGGTGGCTCATGAAATTAAAAATCCACTGACCCCTATGAAACTGAGCATTCAACATTTGCAGCGTTCTATTGAAAACGATGACTCCGAAAAACAACAAAAACTCACGAAAAAAACTTCAGCTCTATTACTCAAACAAATTGAGAGTTTAAGTATTATGGCTGAACAATTTAGCTCATTTGCACAAATGCCTCAAGACCAATTTGAAGCAATCAACCTTTCAGAAATCACACATGAAATAGTCACCCTATTCAAACAAGATAAAAACATTCAAATTGAATCTGATATTCAAAAGAACGTCTTCTCATGGGCTGATAAAGAGCAGATTAAACGAGTGCTCATTAATATTGTCAAAAATGCTACTCAAGCCATCCCAGAAGAGGTATCGGGCTTAATAAAAATAGTATTGAAAGCACAAAAAGAAATCCAAATTGAAATAACAGACAATGGAATAGGTATATCAGCCGAAAACAACCCTAATATATTCGCACCCAATTTTAGCACTAAAAATTCGGGGATGGGACTAGGGCTGGCTCTATCTAAAAAAATTATTGAAAACTCTGGAGGTCAAATTCGATTTCATAGTGCTATCAATCAAGGGACCACGTTTTATATCTCACTTCCCGTACACCATCATGAAAAACGCTAACTTATTTTTATTAGTCCTTCTTCTAGTTGGATCATGTCAGCCTAGTTCAGTATCCTCTAATTTCAAACAACTGCTATCTAAAAGTGAATATACGCTTGTCATGTTTATTGCTCCAGACTGCCCATTATGCCAAACGCTATCCACTCCATTCTCAGAATTGAATAAAAAATACGCCAATTTTCAAGGCATTGGTATCATTAGTGGCAATTATTATTCACCGATGGAGATTAACCATTTTGCTACTGAAACAAAGTTTAAAGCTGCCATTTTCAGAGATTACTCACATCAAATTGCTCGTCAATTAAAGGCGACAGTCACTCCAGAATTTTATATTTTAAATAATGAAGGTGAAATTTTATACCAAGGAATGATGGATGATCGGATAGAGCGTTTGGGAAGTTATAAGCAACAATGGAAAAACAACTACCTAGAGCAAGCCATTCTATCTATCAGCAATAATCAAGAGCTGAAGATTAGGAAAACAACACCAATTGGATGTAGTTTAGAATACTAAATTTTAGGCTGATAGGTATTGATATACCTCGCCTTTTTTTCATCATAGATATCCTCAATTTTAACCAAGATCATGGTCTCTTCAACATCTCCAAAGTCTTGATTTAGAACCGTCCCGAAAGATCGCATGGTTGGAGATAAGCTCATGTAATTGTTAATCAAGGGAGGAATATTTTCTCCACGTTCTCTGACAAAACTATTTAATAATTTGTGCCCTTGTTTATAGTCTAACCCCGCCAACTCTACTTTAAATTTTTCAATATCAGTAGAGAATCCAACTTCTTTTATTGGAGAAATGAGCCCATCTGGATCATTAAAAAAATAATTCATAAAATACATCAGAACGTCTCTAGCCTCAGCATTATAATTGGAATACATGGTAACCTTACCACTGTAGTATTTGATATGTGGATTATCAACCACAATAGACCCTAGGCCATCCCAGAGGTTATCCAAAGCAAAGATCCCCCGACGAGAACCACTAGAAGGCTGAAAATTAGGTTGCACCCAACTTCTTCCAAGTTCAACCGTGTAGGGCAGGAAATCTTTTTTAAACTGATCTGAAAACGTAAAATAACTTCGAGTAGATAGCTGCAATGGTTCCGTATCCATTATTTTAGAACAATCCATAAATCGATATCCACCAATGATTTCTTTGGACTCTGGAGCCCATACAATTAACTGGTCATAGCATTTTTCATTCGTATCATATTTGTCGATATCGATTGGTTGACCTGTGCCACCTCCTGCATTTGCAAAAGTTAACTCACGCAAACGCCCAATTTCTCGCATCACATTTGGACTATTATGATGATTGACCACATAAATCTCATTACTGCCCTTGTTGGTGTGACGTATAAAACGATCTTCATTTAGTTCCTTTTGGATTAACTCCAACGGAACTGGAGGTGCTATGTAGTCCAAATTTTGGCTCATGCTCTATCTTTTAGGTTGAATGCAACTTCTTTTATGAAAGCAGCCCACTCGATGTCTTTTCGAATAGTTGTATCAAGTATCTCAGGCTGAATAGCTTCTCCAAATATAATTTTAATTGATGTATTTTTCTGTTTAAACAATTCATTGACCAAAAAGAGCATCTCAATATTTGCCTTTATCCCTAGAGCTTCTCTTATTCGACTTAGTCTGTAGAAAAATGGAGAAAGTTCTCCTTTGATGTGCACTGGTACTATGGGTACATTGTGTTTTCTTGCCCTAGTTACAAAGGTTTTCTTCCATTCTAAATCCTTAACCACTCCCTTTTTCTTCCTACTTACAAAGCCTGAAGGGAAGATTACTACAGCCTCATTATTTGAAAATGCACGATCAATATTTTTTAGCGATTCTGAAGCTGTACTTCCATGTTTATTCACTCCCACAACAATGTCCCTCATGGGTTGAAGGTTCATTAAAATATCGTTAACAATAAATTTTATATCAGATCTGTAATCTGAAAACTGATCGACAAATGCCAGAGCATCAAAACCACCTAAAGGGTGATTGGATGCAAAGGCAACCCCGCCTGTTTTGGGAGCATTCTCAATACCAATAATTTCAACATCAATATTAAACTCTCGTATGACATTTTTGCAAAACTGAATACCCGAAACCCCTTGGTTATCTGCAATGATTCTGTTGACCTCATCCTCCCAAAGTATTTTTTTTAGATAATTGATAATAAACCTTGGAAGCCTTTTATACAACCTTGGATTCTTATCAAGGATGATTTTTTCTACATCTATTAACTTGCCAACCATTCGAATACGAAAATAAGGTTTAACTTCACTTTTAGTTCAAAAGATTTACCCCAATAAAAATTGGAATCTAAAACTACGTAAGTATAACTTTGTATACGTGAAGAAAGGAATTTGTTTGATATGGATTGCTGTGTTTGTAATCGCTTGTCGACAAGAAAACTCCTATACCTATACAAAAGATATTGCACCTATTTTACTAAAAAATTGCACGCCTTGTCATCAGCCAGATGGTGCAGCACCATTTTCTTTGATTAATTTCAACCAGGTAAATCGCAAGAAAAAAACCATTTTAGAGGTTACTCAAAGTGGGTTGATGCCACCATGGCCAGCCGAACGAAACTACACCCACTTTGTTGGTGAAAAATACCTGTCTGAAAACGATAAACTCACCATCAAAAAATGGATTGAAGGTGGTGCTCCAGAGGGAGATTCTGTTGACCTCCCTGAAAATACGTACCTCCCAATCAAAAGCTCTATTGGAGTGCCCGATACAACGATCTGGTTTGATAGCATTTACGTTGAAGGGAATAGTCGAGATCATTTTTACATCGCGACACTACCCATTGAACTTCCAGAAAAAAAACATGTCAGAGCTATGGAATTTTTACCAGGGAAAAACAATCTTGTTCACCACATGAATGGAAGGTTACTTAATTATGAAAACGCAAAAAAAGTTACAATTACTGAAGGAAAAAGACTGCTTAATCTTGAAACAAACGAACAAGAATACATCGAGCAATTCAACCAATTAAAATTAGCCAATGATGATGGTTCTCGTCCTGAGCAAATCAATTCAGCTGTAAACTATTTACCAGGTGCCACTGGTCAAATTTATCCTGAAGGAATTGGTGGATTTACTATAAATTCAAAGTCCATATTGTTAGCAGACGATATCCATTTTGGACCTATTCCACAAGGGAAATGGTCTCATAACAAACTCCATCTATTTTTTAGTGACTCTGTACCCAAAAGACCCATTAATGAAGTGATGATGGGGACCAATGGTGAAAGTAAAATTATTCCTCCTTTGGTCATTCCTCCTCATAAAATTACCACACACACGTCATTTCTTGAAATACCTCAAG
>JAHEGS010000060.1 GCA_024645005.1 Bacteroidota bacterium | reverse complement strand
GGAACGGAGGCAACCATGAGTGCCATTCGAGTTGCGAGGGGATATACAGGAAGAGATAAGATTGTAAAGTTTGAAGGTTGCTATCATGGGCATGCGGATGCCTTACTGGTTAAAGCAGGATCTGGAGCTTTAACTTTTGGCCAACCAAGTTCAGCAGGGGTACCAGAGGATGTTGCTAAGCATACGTTAACACTTCCTTATAATCATACGCAGGCGCTTGAGGATTTATTTGCTTCATCTGGTGATGAGATAGCATGCGTTATTATAGAGCCCGTAGTAGGTAATATGAATTTAATTATTCCGCATCAAGAATTTCTTCAATCGCTACGAACCCTTTGCACTAAGCATGGTGTGGTATTAATTTTTGACGAGGTAATGACAGGCTTTAGAGTAGACCTAGGGGGTGCACAGACATTATTTGACGTCATCCCAGATATGACAACTTTAGGCAAGGTTATAGGAGGAGGTTTGCCAGTTGGTGCATTTGGTGGAAAAAAAGAAATTATGCAACAGCTTGCTCCGTTGGGGCCTGTTTACCAAGCAGGTACATTGTCAGGAAATCCAGTCGCCGTAGCAGCAGGATTAAAAACCCTAGAATTAATTCAACGCCCACACTTTTTTACTAAGCTAAGTGCCATAACAAGCAATTTAGTCGATGGATTGACGGCATCTGCACAGCAAAAGAATATTGATTTTTGCGCTCGTCATGTTGGTGGTATGTTCGGTATGTATTTTAGTAAGAAAGCCCCAGATAGTTTTGATGAAATTATGCAGTCAGATAGGGATGCATTTAAAAAGTTTTTCCATTTAATGTTGAATGAGGGCATCTATTTTGGTCCATCAGCATTTGAAGCTGGTTTTGTTTCTGCAGTTCACTCAGAAGAGGATATCAAACTTACCTTAAAGGCAGCTGATAAAGCCTTTAATGCGCTATGAACTTATTGATTTAAATCCAATCATAATATTGAATAAAAGACCGAAAGGTTATAAAATCTACCGTCCCAACCAACAAAGTAGAAGATTTATTAAATGAAGCACCTTACTACGCCAAAAAAACAAGGATTATATACGCCACATAATGAACATGATTCATGTGGAGTCGGCTTTGTGGCGAATAGCCAAGGTGGAAAAAGTCACAAGATAGTCACGCAAGGACTTGAAATTCTGACGAATTTAACACACAGGGGTGCTACTGGCTACGATCCTAAGCTAGGAGATGGCGCCGGTATTCTTATTCAAATTCCAGATACATTATTTCAAAAAAAAGGGAGAGAACTAGGTATAAAAATTCCCGAGGCCGGTAATTATGGGGTCGGTATGTTATTTCTTCCTCAGGATGAAAAGCTAAGAAAAACATGTGAGGAAATAATTTCTAACGTTATCGCGGAAGAAGAACAAACGGAACTTGGTTGGCGAGATGTCCCAGTAAACAATAAAAAAATCGCTCAAGCTGCTAAGGATGTGGAGCCAGTTATACGGCAGATTTTTATCGGGCGGGGTGATTTTACAGATGGTCAAGCAGCATTTGAAAGAAAATTATTTGTAATAAGAAAAAGAATTGAAAATCTTATTTTAGACTTAAAAATTTCTGACCCAGCTAATTTCTACATTACATCGATGTCATCACGCACTATTATTTATAAAGGAATGTTGTTAGCTAATGAGGTAGGAGCTTATTTTCCCGATCTCCTTGATAAAACATGTGAATCTGCATTAGCCCTGGTTCATCAAAGATTTTCAACAAACACTTTTCCATCTTGGGATCTTGCTCATCCTTTTAGAATGATTGCGCATAACGGAGAAATTAATACTGTTCGTGGGAACGAAAATTGGATAACCGCACGACATGAGAAGATGCAGTCAATGTTACTCGGTGATGATTTAGATAAGTTATGGCCACTTATTCCGGAAGGACAATCAGATTCGGCAAGTTTTGATAATTGTTTAGAGTTACTTGTAGCAGGTGGATATAGCCTCCCTCATGCGATGATGATGTTAATTCCTGAAGCTTGGTCTGGTAATCCATTAATGAATGAAGAAAGAAAAGCTTTTTATGAATATCATGCGGCATTAATGGAGCCATGGGATGGGCCAGCTGCGGTAGCTTTTACAGATGGACAAATGATAGGTGCAACCCTTGATAGAAATGGTTTAAGGCCAGCTCGTTATTTAATGACGGATGAAGGGGTAGTAATGATGGCCTCTGAAATGGGAGTTTTAAAATTTCCAGAGGAAAAAATAGTAAAAAAATGGCGTCTTGAGCCAGGGAAAATGCTGCTTATTGATTTGCAAGCAGGAAGGATTATTGATGATGGTGAAGTGAAAAAATTATTAGCTAGTGCTAAGCCCTATGAGAAATGGATAAAGCAATCTAGATTTCTTCTTAGTGATATTAAAAATTCGAAAAGTAATAAATTCAACCTCCAAGAATCACTATTAGATATGCAGCAAGCTTTTGGATTTACTCAGGAAGATATTAATTTTATTATCAAGCCGATGATTGATGCTGGTCAAGAACCCTCTGGATCCATGGGAAACGATGCAGCCCTTCCAGTGTTATCCAACAAACCAAAGATGCTTTATAACTATTTTAAGCAACTTTTCGCTCAAGTCACTAATCCACCAATAGACCCAATAAGAGAGGAGTTAGTGATGTCTTTGGTTACTTTTATAGGACCAAGACCTAATCTATTGGGAATCGAAGAAGATAATCCACCAAAACGCTTAGAGGCAAACCAACCAGTTCTTACCATTGAGGAACTCGAAAAGTTAAAAAATATCGAAAACCTAACCAATAAACAATTTAAATCGATTCTTCTTGATACCACTTATACAGTAGGAAACGATGAAACAGACGGACAGGCGTTGGAAAGAGCAGTTTCAAGAATTTGTGATGAAGCAAATAAATCTGTGAGAGATGGCTATAACATTATCATCTTATCTGACAGGCTTTCCGATAATAAAAGGCAAGCAATTCCTGCATTATTGGCATGCTCTGCCACGCACCAATATTTAGTTAAAGCAGGTAATAGAACGAATACCGGATTAGTTATTGATACAGGGTCGGCTCGTGAAGTTCATCACTTTGCCTTATTAGCAGGGTATGGTGCAGAAGCCGTATGTCCATGGCTCACTTTTGAGACAATACATTCCCTAACAAATGATTTTGGTTCAGCTCAAGAAAAATTTATTAAAGCGATTGGTAAGGGACTTTATAAAGTCATGTCAAAAATGGGTATTTCAACATACCAATCTTATTGTGGCGCACAAATATTTGAAGCGGTAGGCCTTAATCAAATTTTTGTGGATAAATATTTTAAAGGTACAGCTACAAATATTGAGGGAATTGGTATCAAGGAAATAGCCGAAGAGGTCAGCCAAATTCATCAAGCTGCATTTGGAAGTGATCCTGTTCTGATGAACGCACTCGACGCCGGTGGTGAGTATGCATTTAGAATTCGTGGCGAAGAACATATGTGGAATCCTGAATCGATTGCAAAATTGCAACACGCCACCAGAAAAAAAGAATTTGATACTTACAAAGAGTATGCAGAGCTGATTAATAATCAAACAAAAAAACACAAAACATTAAGAGGATTATTTTCCTTTAAAAAAACAAAAGCGGTACCCTTAGAAACAGTTGAATCTGCTAAGGAAATTGTTAAAAGATTTACCACTGGAGCAATGTCTTTGGGATCTATATCGACCGAAGCACACTCTACACTTGCCGTTGCTATGAATCGTATAGGTGGAAAATCAAATACAGGTGAAGGGGGTGAGGATAAAAAACGTTTTATACCCATTACTAAAGATTCTTCGATAGCTGAGCATCTCGGCAGTGAAATTATTGAGTCTAATTTCCCCTTGGTCGCTGGAGATTCTATGCGCTCGAGAATTAAACAAGTAGCATCGGGGCGTTTTGGAGTAACAGCAGAATATCTATCAGCTGCAGATCAAATTCAGATTAAAATGGCACAAGGGGCAAAACCTGGTGAGGGCGGACAGCTCCCCGGGCATAAAGTAAGTTCATATATAGCCAAACTGCGATTCTCAGTTCCTGGGGTTGGGTTAATTTCTCCACCACCGCATCATGATATTTATTCCATTGAAGACTTAGCACAACTGATTCATGATTTAAAAAATGCGAATCCTAATGCAAGTATTTCAGTAAAATTAGTCTCTGAGACAGGGGTAGGTACTGTTGCAGCTGGTGTAGCAAAAGCAAAATCAGATCATATAGTAATTGCTGGGCATGATGGTGGTACAGGGGCATCTCCATTATCGTCTATCAAACATGCAGGTACTCCATGGGAAATTGGTTTAGCTGAAACTCAACAAACGCTTGTATTAAATCAATTAAGAGGACGCGTAGTCCTGCAAGTGGATGGCCAAATGAAAACAGGTCGTGATGTGGTGGTGGGCGCATTACTTGGTGCAGATGAATTTGGTTTTGCTACAGCTCCGTTGGTGGTTGAAGGATGCATTATGATGCGTAAATGCCACCTCAATACTTGCCCTGTAGGAATTGCGACGCAAGACCCTGAGCTGAGGAAAAGATTTACCGGACAGCCAGAACATGTGGTGAATTTCTTTTTCTTTTTAGCTGAAGAAATTCGTGAAATTATGGCATCTCTTGGGGTCAAGAAATTTAATGAATTAATTGGTCGAAGTGATTTGTTGGATATGCAAGAAGGTATTGATCATTGGAAAATTCAAGGATTAGATTTTAGTAAGATATTCCATCAGCCTGATATGGGTAAAGATGTCTCTCGTTATAACGTTGAGGGTCAATACCATGGTTTAGATAAAGCAATTGATCATGCGCTAATCAGCAAAGCACTGGCAGCAATCGAAACACAAAAATCCATAGAGTTTGATATGCCAATCACTAATACTAATCGGACAGTAGGCACCATGTTATCTCATGAAATTGCTAAGCGTTATGGGAACAACGGGCTCCCAGACAATACCATAACAGTCAATCTCGTAGGAACTGCCGGGCAAAGTTTTGGTGCTTTTTTGGCTAAAGGCATTACCTTTAATCTTCATGGTGAGGGTAATGATTACGTCGGTAAGGGGTTATGTGGTGGGCAAATTATTATCAGACCACCACAAGATTTTAAAGGATTAAATGATAAAAATATTATTGTCGGCAATACAGTAATGTATGGTGCAACCTCAGGGGAAACCTTTTTTAGAGGAATTGCAGGGGAAAGATTTTGCGTCAGAAACTCAGGTGCTTCGGCGGTGGTAGAAGGATTAGGAAACCATGGCTGTGAATACATGACTGGGGGTACGGTAGTAGTACTTGGAGAGACAGGGCAAAACTTTGCTGCAGGTATGTCTGGCGGTGTTGCATATATATATGATCCAGATGGAACATTTGAGCAATCTTGCAATCCATCTATGGTGACTTTGGAGAAGGTTGAAAGAGAAAATATTCAACCCAAAGGCCCAAGACATTTAGATCAACCAGATGAAACTATCTTGAAAAATTTAATTGGTAAACACCAAGAGCTTACGGATAGTTCAATTGCAAAGGATATATTAAATGATTGGGAAAAAGAACTTGATAAGTTCATAAAAGTCATGCCAAATGAATATAAGAGAGCGTTAAATGATATGCATAAAGCTACAATCAAGGAGGTAGCGTAAGTGGGTAAAGTTACTGGATTTATGGAATTTCCAAGAATTTCTGAAGGAAATATTCCTCCTGCAGAAAGGGTAAAGAATTATAAAGAGTTTGTCCTTCATCTATCAGATGAGGAGGCAAAAACGCAGGGCGCAAGATGTATGGATTGTGGCATTCCTTTCTGCAACAATGGATGTCCTGTAAATAATATTATTCCTGATTGGAATGATTTAGTTTTCCAACAAAATTGGAGACAAGCCTTAGACGTTCTGCATTCCACAAACAATTTTCCAGAGTTTACGGGAAGAATTTGTCCAGCACCATGTGAGGCATCATGCACACTCAATATTAATTCAGATCCCGTAGGCATTAAATCCATTGAGCATGCCATCATTGATAAAGCGTGGGAAAATAATTGGGTTAAGCCCCAACCTCCTAAAAATAAAACAGGTAAAAAGATAGCTATAGTCGGATCGGGACCAGCAGGTATGGCTGCGGCACAACAATTAGCAAGGGTTGGTCATGATGTAGTTGTTTATGAAAAAAACGATCGTATTGGCGGTCTTTTACGATATGGAATTCCAGATTTTAAAATGGAAAAAACTCATATCGATAGACGAGTTTCTCAGATGGAAGCTGAAGGTGTAACCTTTAAAGTGAATCAAAATGTTGGTGAAAATGTAGACCCAGACCAATTAATTAAGGAATATGATTCTATTATTCTTTCAGGCGGTGCTGAGTGGCCCAGAGATTTACCGGTACCAGGACGAGAATTAGATGGCGTTCATTTTGCGATGGATTTTTTACCAAATCAAAATAAAGTTGTAGCGGGCGATAAGGTGAAAGACCAAATTACGGCCACAGGAAAAAATGTAGTGGTTATTGGCGGGGGTGATACTGGTTCTGACTGTGTTGGTACTTCCAATCGTCATGGTGCATCATCCGTTAATCAGTTTGAATTGATGCCTCAACCACCAGAAAAAGAAAATAAATCATTAGTTTGGCCTTATTGGCCATTAAAAATGAGAACGTCTAGCTCTCATGAAGAGGGCTGTGAAAGAGACTGGTCGATTGCTACTAAATCTTTTAAAGGTGAAAATGGAAAAGTAAAAGAATTAGTCGCGACAAAAGTACAATGGAAAGATGGCAAGATGCAAGAAGTGCCAAATTCTGAATTTACTATGAAGGCAGACTTAGTGCTTTTAGCTATGGGTTTTATTAGCCCACAACAAAAAATTCTTGATAAATTTGGAATCGAAAAAGATGCAAGAGGAAATGCAAAAGCAGAAACGGAAGGTGATAAAAGCTATGCAACATCAAGAAAAAAAGTTTTTGCTGCTGGAGATATGCGAAGAGGACAATCCTTAGTGGTATGGGCAATAAGAGAAGGCCGTCAATGTGCCAAAGCGGTTGATGAATTCTTGATGGGTTCAAGCACGCTTCCTCGTTAATTCAACATTGTGAAATCCACTATTCATAATGATGTTTTTCTTAAGACATTAAATCATCAATCTACCCCCTACACCCCAGTATGGATGATGCGACAGGCGGGAAGATATTTACCAGAGTATCGTGAGAGTAGAAAAAATGCAGGTAGTTTTTTAGAGCTTTGTAAGAATACTGAATTCGCCACAGAGGTAAC
>JAHEGS010000053.1 GCA_024645005.1 Bacteroidota bacterium | reverse complement strand
TGTGCTTCTTCTTCCCACAGGACATCCATCTTTTTACCAAGTTGGGATTCATAAAAATGTCTTTTCTTTTTAGCACTAAGAATTCTCAATCGTTCTGCTCGATTAGATTTATCTGACTTGGAAACTTTGTTGGGTAATTTTTTGGCCGTTGTATTATTTCTCTCAGAATAAGGGAAAACGTGTAAATAGCTAACTTCCAACGAATTAATAAACTCATATGTAGATAAGAAGTGTTCTTCAGACTCGCCAGGGAAACCAACTATAACATCTACTCCAATACAACAATTGGGCATTTTAGATTTTATTTTTGCAATTCGATCTCGATATAAATCACTCAAATATTTTCTTCTCATCTTGGTCAATATCTCATCATTACCACTTTGCAGGGGAATATGAAAATGAGGAACAATCTTATTGCTCTGAGCTACAAAATCAATAATCTCATTACTGAGTAAGTTAGGTTCGATGCTACTTATACGAAATCGTTCGATTCCATCCACTTTATCCAATTCTACCAACAAATCATAAAATGTTTCCTCGTAATTTTGATTGGCACCAAAATCTCCAATATTAACACCAGTTAAAACAACCTCTTTTATGTTTTTTGATGCAACCTCTTTTGCTTTTTCAACCGTTTCTTGAATAGACACATTTCTACTCTTACCTCTTGCCAGTGGAATCGTGCAAAACGAACAGAAATAATCACATCCATCTTGAACTTTCAGAAAACTTCTCGTTCTATCTCCCATACTATATGCAGGAACAAAATCTTGCGTCTCTTTTATATTTTTATTGTGGACAATCGCCTTGGCTTCCTTCTCTAATGAATGAAGGTGTTCAATCATATTGAACTTCTCTGCTGCACCCAGAACCATATCAACTCCAGGAATACTTGAAATTTCCTTCGGTTTAAGTTGAGCATAGCATCCTATTACAACTACATAAGCATTTGGATTTTGCTTGAGAACTCCCTTAACTGTATTGCGGCACTTTTTATCCGTATTATCTGTCACCGAACAAGTATTGATGATGTATATATCTGCCCTATCTGAGAAATCCACTCGAGTAAATCCGTTCTCTTCCAACTGTCGTACGATAGTACTACTTTCAGAAAAATTTAGCTTACAACCCAAGGTATGAATGGCTACTAGAGACATGGCATGCAAAGTTAATTAACCTCATTGATTTCAGTTTGATTATTTTTTTAATTACTTGATTTTCTGACATTTGAACTCTTTTGCTTATAATTCGTTAATCCAATAACCATGAAACAAAGAACAATTGATCAAATTATACCTGCTCAAAAAGTGAATATGGGTGGCCATATCATAGATCAACCGCTACCCACACGTCAAATTGATAATCTAGACCCATTTTTATTGATTCATCATTGGCACAATCATCTACCAGGCAATCAAAAACCTCAGGACGTTGGAGTTGGGCCCCATCCTCATTGTGGGTTTAGTCCAGTCACTTTTATCTTTAAGGGTGCTGTCGAACACCGAGATAGTCATGGGAATCGTGCAGTTGTAGAAAATGGAGGCACTCAATGGATGTTTTCAGGAAGAGGAATTACGCACAGCGAACGATTCCCCAAAAAAATGGTAGAAGAAGGTGGCGAGCTAGAGTTTATTCAATTTTGGGTTAATGCCCCTGCTAAATTTAAAAATGAACCTCCTTATTATCAGCCTATTAGTCTTGATGAAACTCCATTATCAAAAGAAGAAAAAAGTAAAATATGGGTAGTTAGTGGCGAATACAAAGGCATAAAAGGAATAGCCCCAACCTATTCACCACAGTTGCTTCTTCGTGGAGAAATTGATGATGGAAGTAGTATAGATATCCCTATCCCAGAAGCGTATAATGCACTCATATATGTACTGAATGGAAGCCTCGATTTAAGTGGAGTCAATTTAAAAACCAAAGATATGGGAATTCTGAATCATGATGGCGATGGTATAAAAATAGAAGCAAATGAAGATACTCGATTTATCATATTAAGTGGAGAACCCATCAATGAACCTATTGCAACATATGGACCATTTGTAATGAATGACCAAACACAACTAATGGAGGCCCTAAAAAAAGCACAAATGGGTAAAATGGGTGTATTAATCGAGGAGTTTGACTAGTGTAGCTACCCTTTCTGTAGTGTAAATCCAAAAGTACTCCCAATTCCCAGAGTACTTCTCACATTAATGATTTGATGATGAGCTTCAACAATGTGTTTGACAATCGCAAGTCCCAAACCATTTCCTCCCTGATCCCTACTTCTGCCTTTGTCTGTCCTATAGAATCGTTCAAACAAACGAGGCAAATGTTCTTCTGCTATACCTTGTCCATTGTCTGAGACTTCAATAAGAATATTTTGATCCATATCATAAAAACCTACTTCTACAATACCTTCAACATCCCCATATTTAATAGCATTTACAACTAAATTGATTAATACTTGTCTAATCTTAGCCTGATCAGCATTAACCATTACATGTTTGGGATTTTGCTGCTTAAATTTTAGCGATATTTTTTGCTTTAAGGCCTTATTCTCTACAAGTTCAAATACTTCATCTGTCAATTTAACAATATCAAATTTTTCATAATCTAATGGAGGATTTTTACCCTGAAGTACATTAATATCAGTTAGCTCGTCTACAAGTTCAATTAGTCGTTTTGTGCTGTTGCTCGCTTTAGTTAGAAATAATTGATTGACCTTTTCATCCTCCAATGCTCCGTCTAGTAAGGTATGAATATAACCTTGGATACTTTGAATTGGAGTTTTCAACTCATGAGATACATTACCTAGAAATTCCGCAATATACGTTTCCAATTCTTTCAAATCATTGACCTCTTTTCTATTTTCTTCCATCCATTTAAGCACATCCTTACTTACTGCCTCCAATGGATCCGATTCATTTTTGTATTTATCCAACAAATCATCATTTTGATTCGTCTTAAACTGATAAATATTTCTGTAAATCGTCTTGATCTTATCGTAAATAAACCGATTTAGTATGAAATTGAATATGAAATAGCAAACAACTAAAACTAAACAAAAGTTAATGAGTGTTGGTACTATTTCTCGGGAGAAAACAGCTACACCAACTGATGATATAATTGCTGCACTAATACTAACAAAAAAAGCTATTGATCCTGGGCTTGTTGTATTTCTCACAATACAAACTTATAACCTACGCCTTTAATTGTCTTAATTTTTTCGTCTCCAACTTTTTCTCTAATCTTTCTAATGTGTACATCAATAGTCCGATCAACAACACTTACATCAGTACCCCAAACCTTACTCAAAATACTTTCTCTCCTAAAAACTTTGTCTGGTTTTGATGCTAAAAGGAATAATAATTCAAACTCTTTTTTGGGCAGAGTAAAATGCTTGTTTTGGATAGATACTTTAAATGTATCTCGATCAATAACTAAGTCACCATGCTGAATTTTACTAATGCTGTGTTGATCTTTTTTTCTTGATAATATCGCCTTGATTCTACTAATAAGAACTCTTGGCTTTACAGGCTTGGTTATGTAATCATCAGCACCGGCTTCAAATCCAGCAATTTCTGAATATTCTTCTGCACGTGCTGTTAGAAAAATGACAAATGTATCATGAAGTTTGGGCTTGGACTTAATTACGCGACATGTTTCAATACCATCTAGTTCAGGCATCATAATATCAAGAATAATTAAATCTGGCTCTTTATTCATAGCTATACCAACAGCTTCTGCACCGTTACTAGCTGAATAACATTTAAATCCTTCTTTTTCAAGGTTATACTTCAGTAAATCAACAATATCCTGATCGTCTTCTACTATTAATATCTTTTTTGCCATTATGAGACTACAATAATTGTATTATTTTACAAATTCAACCTTATGTCAAAGTTAACAGAATGTTAACAGGAATAGCTAATCTCTTTGATTTCTAATTATTTGAGTATAGTCGATGATATCATTAAGGTTATTCACAGAACGCTCAACATAACTATGACTAGTTACCTCTGTCATGGTGCATGTTTTTTGAATTTGATTGATATCAAAAGCCAATTCAGTCTGATTGGGGTTAGATAAAATGGAGTCAAACTGCATAACATAAACACTATCATTTTCCCAATTTATGGAGAACCGAACTAAAAGTCCTTCCTGCAAAAGAAACTCTTCTTGATACGCCGAAGTTCTATGAATCAAATACTTGAACGCACCATCAGAATAATGAAAGTTCCCAACTCGCCACTCCCGAAATGACTCCAGATTAGAATTATCCCCTTGTTTTTCATCAACTTGATTGCAAGCCGACAATAATAAAATGAATAAAATCCAATAAAATTTCACAACTAATCCAATAAAGGGATAAGAAGAGACTCCAGCTGATTACTCCTAAAACCAGATTTTACAATTCTACCATCACGATCGAGCAAGAAGGTCGATGGAATGGAACGAACCTGATATAATTGTGCTGCCGATGATTTCCAACCACCTAGATCACTTACATGCTTCCATGTTAGCCCATCTTTTTGGATTGCTGCCTTCCAACTCGCTTCCTTTGAGTCAAGAGAGACACCATATATTTCGAAACCTTTGTCTTTGTATCTATCGTAAATTGCTTTTACATGAGGATTTTCTCTTCGACAAGGACCACACCAACTTGCCCAAAAATCGATTAAAACTACCTTACCTCGTAAAGAGGATAAAGCCAATGAATCTCCCTCTGGTGTTTTTAATTTTATTTCTGGTGCAATAGCCCCATCAATGGTAGGACCCAGCTTCTCAATTGTCTTTCCTAGACTAGCAGTATAATTTGAATTTGGAAAGTCCCTTGCTAATTTCTCGTGAGCAATCATTAATAAGCTAGGTATAGGCTCATTAAACAAATATTTTGCAGCAAAATAAGTAGCTGGAGTAGTCGGCTCTGTACGAATAAAATTTTCGATGTCTGAGGCTCTCTTTGCTATCAAACCATTGTACTTCTTTGTGGTTTCTTCTCTGATATTAGCTGAGGCTGTTTGCGGGTCAATGGCCTCAACTTCCTTATTAAAAGCCATCATCGTCCTTTCAAAATCAGTATAAATTTTAAATATTTTATACATTGAAGCATTGTATTTCCCGCCACTAATTGTGGCATCTAGAAATTCATCTTTTGTAATATCTAATGACAATTTTGAGCCTTTATCAACAATTAGAGGGACCCCAGGAGGACGTGTATTTCCAATAGTTACATAACATAATGTACTTTCTTCATATCCCTCACCCCTAAACTCAAAAGATCCATTTTTATCTGCATATGAACTATCTATTGCTTGCAATTGAAGGTCTGTAATTTTGCTCAAGATTAATAGTGTATTTTGAGGTAGATTAGACTTACCTTTAATGGTAAAATCTGCTCTTATTTGAGATGAAGTACAACCCATCAAACCTGAGCCTAAAGCCACGACAATAACAGTCATGAACAACCTATGCATATTTTTAATTAATCTCATTTTTATTTTAACGTTCTGAATAACTAGTTAATTGTCAAGTAATTCTACAAGAAGACTTTTCGTCTTTTTGGGATCGGCTTTACCTCCACTTTTCTTCATAATTTGCCCCATAAACATGCCAATCAAACCTGTCTTACCTGCTTTATATTCTTCCACTTTATATGGGTTTTCATCCAGTACTTCTTGAATCAATTGATGAAGTGTATCCTCATCTCCCGTTTGTCTTAAATTCAAGGTGTCAATTAATTGGCTAACCTCTTGTTTAGGATTTGTCAACAATGCCGGAAATAATTTTTGTTCAGCTACACTAAAATTAATTACTCCGTCATCAATAAACTCAATAATTCGAGCAATGGTCTCTGGACTCAACGGGAATTTTTCTATCGAAGATGCATGACTATTCACCCAGCTTTTAACTGGCCCCATAACCCAATTTGCCACAGCCTTGTAATTTTTGGAATGATCACAAATCAATATAAAGTAATCGGCAATATCTTTACTCTCTGTTAGAATCTCTGCATCATAAGCCCCAAGCAAATATTCCGAAGTAAAACGAGCAATCAATTCCTTGGGCAAGGCTGGCATTCTATTTCTGATTTCACTGACCCAACCTTCATCTACAATCAATGGGGGTAAATCGGGTTCTGGGAAAAAGCGATAATCATTTACTAACTCTTTGCTTCTCATAATAAAAGTGGTTCCCTTCACTGCGTCAAAACTTCGTGTTTCTGAAAAGATTTCTTCACTAGCAAGTGCCATTTTACTTTGACGAGCAAACTCAAATTCAATGGCTTTTTTAACATTACTCATTGAGTTCATGTTTTTCACTTCGACCTTGGTCCCAAGTTCTTTTGAGCCTATGGGTCTAATTGAAACATTGGCATCACATCTTAAACTACCCTCTTCCATATTCCCATCGCACACGCCTAGATATCGAACCAACTTTCTAATTTCTATCAAAAAGGTGTAGGCTTCATCACCACTCCTAAAATCAGGTTCTGTTACTATTTCTACCAAAGCTGTTCCTGCTCGGTTATAATCCATTAACGTATTGGAAATATCCAAATCATGTATACCTTTTCCAGTATCCTCTTCCATATGGATACGAGTAAGATTAATTCGTTTAGTTGTTCCGTCTGAAAGTGAAATATCAACTCCGCCACCATTACAAATTGGTGTATCCAATTGCGTAATTTGATATCCCTTAGGTAAATCTGCATAGAAATAATTCTTTCTTGAATAGGAATTATATTCTCTGATGTCACAATCACAGGCCAACCCTAGCATGATTGCCATATTAATTGCTTCTTTATTATGCACAGGTAAAGTCCCTGGGTGACCAAGACTTATCGGACTCACCAGTGTATTGGGTGAAGCACCAAAAGCTACCTCATCAGAGCAAAAAGCTTTTGATTTAGTTTTCAATTGAGCATGAATCTCTAAACCAACTACAACTTCATGTGTATCATTTTTTAACATAAAATTTACCCTTCATTTATAAAATTAACTGCTCTCTCTTTCACCTTTTCTAATCCCGCAACATCAGCACCTCCAGCTTGTGCAAAAAATGGTTGACCTCCGCCACCTCCTTTTATCTCCTTGGACCACTCTCGAACCAATTTACCCGCATGATAATTTTTCTCTTGTACCAGTTGATCACCAATCATAATACTGATGTTTGGCTTACCTGCCACATTAGCTAACAACACACAGAATAAATCCTCTGTCTCTTCTTTAAGTTGAAAACAAAGATCTTTGACCTGTGCCGCTTTGTCTACTTCAATTAATTCTATGACAACTTGCATCCCATTCCTATT
>JAHEGS010000027.1 GCA_024645005.1 Bacteroidota bacterium | reverse complement strand
GAAATGGTTCTTGGAATGGCGTGCTCAAATACCTGGTTAGGTGAAAAATCCTCTAAAAAATTTCCTTGATGTTGACTCATATATTATTTTCCAATTCTTCCATCATTTCATATTGGACGAGCAGTCTTTTTGCTGCCGTGACATGGTGATGCTCGACCAATTTATCATCGACCACAACTGTTCCTCGGCCAGAGGCATTAGCTTCTGCAAGTCCACTAATGATTGCTTTCGCTTGTTCGATTTCTTGAGGCTTGGGTGTATAGGCATCATTTGCATAAGCCAGCTGGTCTGGATGGACTAGGGATTTTCCATCAAAGCCCATATCTCTTCCCATACGACAGGCATATTCAAAAGAAGCAGTATCTTTAAGATTGCTATGAATACCATCAATCACAGAGAGACCATAGGCACGTGCCGCCAGAATAACTAAAGATAGGCTCGTGGTAAGAGCAATTCGATCTTGTGTAGTCCTGGCATACATTTGAGATATTAGGTCTGATGTAGCTAAGACCATACAAATAATCCGATCTGATGCACTCGCAATTTCTTTTGCATTCAGCACAGCCAAAGGACTTTCAATCATAACCATGACTGAAATATCCTGACCACCACACCGATCTAACTCTGTAATACAGTTTAGGATATCTTCTTTTGATTCAATATTTGGAAACAATATAGCATCAGGCTGAAGTGGGGCTACTGCTTTAATGTCATCTAAGCCCCAAGGTGAATCAAAGTCATTCACACGGACGACCACCTCTCTTTTGCCATAACCTCTTTCTTGAAGCACTTGAATCACGTTATCTCGTGATTGGACTTTGGCATCCAGAAGAATAGGGTCACCAAGATCCAATATAATTGTGTCTGCTCTTAATACTTTGGCCTTTTCTAGGTATCTTTTATTGCACCCAGGAACATACAACATCGAACGTCTTGGTTTGTAAGTATTTGTGTTCATCGCATCAATATAAATTAAATTATTTAATTAATGTTATATTGTAAATAATTAAAAAATTATGTCAATATTATTTTAAGTCTTATATATGTTATTTATTTATTATTCAATAGTAATATAGTATTTATTAATTATTTCAATAACTTAGATAAAAATAAATTTTTTTAATTTCTTGTTGATTTTTTATTAAGTCTTATATAAGATATATATAAGTTAAATTTTAATTTAAAAGTATGAATACACCTTTGTATGTACAAGTAAAACAAAGAATCACGGAAGAATTAGTTTCTGGTAAGTGGAAAGCAGGAGATATGATTCCAAGTGAAATTGAATTAGCGAATGATTTTAAAGTAAGTCAAGGAACCGTTCGGAAAGCTATTGATGCACTTTCAATTGAAAAAATATTAGTGCGTCGTCAAGGAAAAGGAACCTACGTAACTACACATGATGAAGAGCAGATTCAATTACGTTTTTTAAGATTAACTTCAACAAAGGGCCATAAAGAAAAACTTGAAAGCGAATTATTTTCTTTTAAAAAAATTAGAGTTTCCAGCTATGTTGCTAAACAATTAAACCTAATCCCAGGCTCACCCGTATTTCAAATTAAGCGATTACTTACATTCGCTAAAAAACCACTCATCCTGGACGAAATTTATATTTCATCATCTGTCTTTAAAGGATTGAACGAAGAAATGATTAATCAAAAAAAAGGATCTCTATATCGATTGTATGAATCACGCTATGGAGTTCAAATGCTTAATGCCAATGAAAAAATTAAAGCGGTAGCGGCAGGTGATGAGGTGTCCAAATTATTAGGCATTCCTAAAAAAACACCATTATTAAGTATTGAGAGACTTTCGTATACCTATGGTGAAAAGCCAGTGGAATGGAGATTGGGATTGTGCCTCACCGAAAATTACCATTATCAGACGGAGCTTGAATAATATGTCTTTAAAAGATGAAGCTTTAAATTATCACGAGCATCCAAAACCTGGAAAAATAGAGATCGCTTCAATGAAGCAATGCGATACAGCTCATGACTTATCTCTTGCGTATTCTCCAGGAGTAGCGGAGCCAGTCAGAGCCATTCAAGACAACAAAGATAATGCTTATCGATATACGAACAAGGGAAATCTGGTTGCAGTTATTTCTAATGGCACTGCTGTTTTAGGGTTGGGCGATACAGGCGCACTTGCTAGCAAGCCTGTCATGGAAGGCAAGGGGATACTCTTTAAAAAGTTTGCTGATATAGATGTATATGATATTGAGATTGATTTATCTGATCCTGATCAATTTATAGAAACTGTTGCAGCGATATCGCCCACCTTTGGTGGTATCAACCTTGAAGATATCAAAGCTCCAGAATGTTTTTATATCGAAGCTGAATTAAAAAAACGTCTCAATATTCCCGTGTTTCATGATGATCAACATGGAACAGCAGTCATAGTGGCTGCAGGATTGCAGAATGCATTAGAAATTGTTAATAAAAAAATTGAAGATATTAAGGTGGTATTTCTTGGTGCAGGTGCTGCAGGACTATCATGTGCAAAATTAATAAGACATTTAGGCGTAAATGAAATCCATTTAGTTGACCGAAAAGGAGTACTAAACCAATCAAGAGATGATGCCAATATATATAACAAAGAGTTTTTAAGTAATACCTCAGCAAACACACTCGAGGAAATTATTGAAGATGCGGATGTATTTATTGGGTTATCTGGCGCCAATTTATTTCCAAAAGAGTATTTATTAAAAATGAAAAGAGATCCGATCGTTTTTGCTTTAGCCAACCCTGATCCAGAAATCACACCAGATGAGGCAAGATCTGTAAGAGAAGATGTCATCATGGCAACTGGCAGATCAGATTATGCAAACCAAGTAAACAATGTACTGGGTTTCCCTTTTTTATTTAGAGGAGCTTTGGATGCCAGAGCACCTCAAATCACAATGAAAATGATGTTAGCTGCATCTGAGGGATTGGCTAAATTAACAAAAGAAAAGGTTCCACAGTCAGTATTGGACGCTTATCAAGTGAAGGAATTAAAATTTGGAGCTGAGTATATTATCCCTAAACCATTTGATCCAAGATTAAAGGAATATGTTGCAGAAAATGTTCGCCTGGCGGCTTTAGAGGAATTTCATGGAAAATAGAAATCCAAAAAATTTAAATCTATTTACCATTCGATTTCCCGTGCCTGCTATGGTTTCGATTTTGCACCGGGTGAGCGGTGTTGTTTTGTTTGTGTTGATGCCATTGTTAACAATATCGCTCTACTGGTCATTAAAAAATGAGAATATCTTTAACTGGATTCTGTTGATATTTGATACTACATTATTTAAGTTAATCAAATGTTTGATGTTATGGGGCATTATCCATCATTTAATTGCTGGTACCAGACATCTTCTGCTTGATTTACATTTTGGTGTTGATCTGATTATTGCGCGAATGACCAGCAAAATTGTCTTGATAGTGAGTTTTCTTTTGACATTTATTGCGGGGTTTTGGTTATGGTAAAAAATCCTTTTTTTAGCTTGTTTGGGGGAATGACTCAATGGCTATACCAAAGATTCTCTGCATTTTGTTTATATTTTTTTATTGGTTATCTGATTTTTAATTGGATCCAAATCGATCAATTGAGTTATCAAGTTTGGGTGGATTTTTTTCAATCCGTCATTCATCGATCCATTATTACGATTTTATTTTTAATTACTTTTTTTCATGGTTGGATTGGTGTTCAGCATGTGATTGATGATTACATTAAAAATAAATGGATGAATCAGGTCATATATTTAATATTACTTTTAAGTATGGTGTTACAGATTATTTTTTTATTTTTATTTCTCTTGGATATTTAACAAATGCAGCATTTTAAATTTGATGTCTTGGTTGTGGGGGCAGGTGGTGCCGGTTTAAGAAGTGCTCTTCAGCTTTCTGATGCAGGATTAAATGTTGCAGTAATATCAAAAGTTTTTCCGACACGTTCTCATACTGTTGCAGCTCAGGGAGGAGTAGCTGCGGCTCTTGGGAATGTGACGGAAGATAAATGGATCTGGCATATGTATGACACGATTAAGGGCTCTGATTACTTGGGTGATCAGGATGCTATCGAATATATGTGTAAAAATGCGGCGGATGCTATCTATGAATTAGAGCATTACGGTATGCCATTTGATCGAAATTCAGACGGTAAAATCTATCAGCGTCCATTTGGTGGAATGACAAAAAATTTTGGTGAGTCAGCTATGTCACGCACATGTGCTGTTGCAGACCGCACCGGACATGCAATGTTACATACGTTGTATCAAAGAAACGTAAAGAATAACACTCAGTTTTTCATCGAATGGAGCACATTGGATCTAATTAAGTCGAATGATGATGAGATATTAGGAGTCATTGCATATGAGATGGCGACGGGTCAATTAGCCATCTTTCAGGCCAAAAAAACAATTTTTGCAACTGGTGGTGCAGGTAGGATCTTTGAGGCAAGCACTAATGCTTACATCAATACAGGTGATGGATTGGGCATGGCTGCTCGGGCCAATATTCCTTTGGAGGATATGGAGTTCTGGCAGTTTCATCCGACAGGGATAGCGGGAGCTGGAGTTTTAGTGACAGAGGGTTGTCGCGGCGAAGGAGGGTATCTAGAAAATTCGGATGGTGAGCGTTTTATGGAAAGATATGCACCAAATGCTAAAGACCTTGCGAGTCGGGATGTTGTCTCTAGAGCAATTGCCACAGAGATAAAAAATGGCAAGGGCGTCGGAAAGAATAAAAATGCAGTATATTTACAACTAGCTCATCTCGGAGAAGATAAAATCAATGAAAAACTTCCAGGTATTCGAGAGATTGCGATTAAATTTGCTAATGCCGACCCAGTAAAAGACCCCATTCCTGTAGTGCCAACTGTTCATTATATGATGGGTGGTATCCCAACTAATTTACATGGTCAGGTGAGAAAAAATGATTCTGGCGATAGAATTGAAAATTTTTATGCTGTCGGAGAATGTGCCTGTGTTTCTGTTCATGGGGCTAACCGACTAGGTTCGAACTCATTACTGGATTTAATTGTATTTGGAAGAGCGGCAGGTCTTCATGTAATTGAGTCCATTGATCAAAAAGAAAAGTTTCCAGACATTCCTCAAGAAGCGATCGAATTTACTCAGCAAAGAGTTTCGTCCTTGAATAAAAAAAATAAAGGTTCTGAAAATATAGTTCAATTAGGAAATGATTTACGTTCAACTATGCAACAACATTGCGGTGTATTTAGATTTCCTGAATTATTAAAAGAGGGGGTTAAAAAAATTCAAGACATTACGGAGCGTTCACAAAATTTACATATTTCAGACAATAGTAATATCTTCAATACGGCAAGAATTGATGCATTAGAATTAAAAAATTTAATTGAGGTTGCTAAAGCTACGATCGAGTCAGCTTATGCGCGCGAAGAGAGTCGGGGCGCTCATTGTCGGTCTGATTTTGAAGATAGAGATGATGAACAATGGTTAAGACATACTTTGTATTATTCACAAACCAACACCATTGGTTATCGTCCAGTAAATTTAAAACCATTGACGGTGGAAACTTTTCCTCTTAAAAAAAGGGTGTATTAATTATGAAATTCTCAGTATATCGATTTGACCCTGAGGTAGATAAAAAACCTTACATGAAAAAATATGAGGTTGATTTAGATGATAACGACCAGATGCTATTAGATGCTTTAATGAAAATTAAACAACAAGATGAAACATTAGCATTAAGAAAATCTTGTCGTGAAGGTGTCTGCGGCTCTGATGGAATGAATATAAATGGAAAAAATGGCTTAGCGTGTGTAACTAAATTAAAAGATTTAAAAGAGCCGGTTGTGATTCGTCCAATGCCAGGACTCCCTGTGGTAAAAGATTTAATTGTGAATATGGATCAATTTTTTAAAAATTATCATGATGTGAAGCCATATTTCATAAACAATGAAAAGGCACCTAAAACCGAAAGACTTCAATCTCCTGAAGATCGTAAAAAGCTTGATGGGTTATATGAATGTATTTTATGTGGAGCTTGCACTACCTCATGCCCATCTTTTTGGTGGGGACCTGATAAATTTATGGGTCCTGCAGCATTACTTCAATCATATAGATTCTTAGCAGACTCTAGAGACCAAGGTGGCGAGGAACGTTTAGAATTTTTAGATCATGAAGATCGTTTATTTAGGTGCCATAACATTATGAATTGTGCTGACGTTTGTCCTAAAGGACTAAGCCCTGCAAAAGCAATATCAGGTATTAAAGAATTACAATTTAAGAGAAAAAAAACATCTATGAAGAAAATATTTTCACTTAAAAAGGAGTCTTCATGAACATTGATCACGTTATTCGGTACAAAAGCAGAAGAGGTTTGTTGGAGCTTGATCTTGTATTAGGAGATTTTTATCAAAACGAATATGAATCATTATCATTAGTTGAAAAAAATGCTTTATTAAAAATATTAAAAAAACAAGATAACGACCTTTGGAATATTTTATCTACACGAAATTTAAGAGAATTGATCAAAGAAGAGGTAAGTGATGACTAATGAAAAAAATATCTCAAAAATAGATTCAGATTTGTTTGGAGGATTTTGGCCTGGAATTCAACTGTATTATCCTCCAGTAAAATATTCACCTTCCAATAGCACGTATGAGGATTTAGAAGCAGCATCAGCTAGATTTAAAAAACATGCTCATCAAACTATTGCGCATACCCTAATTTTTGACTTGGAAGATGGGTGCAGTAAAAAAGAATTAAGTCGTGAGCTGTTAAAATTAGAGTTAGGGGATCTAAGAAAATCTCGACCAGATGTGCAAATTGCTATTCGAATAAATCCATTTAGAACAACAGAGTTTGAAAAAGATATTACTTTATTAAAAGTTGTATCTGATTATGTTGATGTTGTCATGTTGGCTAAAGCAGGTGAGGCATATGGTTCAGCTGAAGTGAGAGATTTATCAAGTATTCTTTTAGACCTCAATCCAAAAATCACCATTCAGCCAATTATCGAACATCCTAGATCATTAAAAATTGTTCCTGATTTGATGTCTTACAATACGGTAAAGCATGTGGTCTTTGGTATTCATGACTTTTCAAAAGCCATGGGTATCAACATTACTCCTGCCAATTGGATTGAAGAGCTTACCTATTTTTTAAATCAAATTATGTTTGAAGCCCGAATTGCTGGTAAAGGTGTCATTGGTGGAGTAGAAACTTTAATTGGTGAACATATCATGCCTGAGAAATTCATTGAGCCACATGACGTTCGTCGTTGGCTTGACTTGCATGGAGATGATGAATCACGAATTGTTTATCGTCACGCTGTGACTGAAGCTGAAAAAGGATTAACAGGAAAGCAGGTGATTCATCCAGGACATATTCATTTATGTAAAGTGGCATATACCCCATCACCGACAGAAATCAATCTAAGAATAAGGGTACTTAAGGCGGCAATCGAAGCTGATGCTTTGCTTGGCGGAGCTATTAAATTTGAGGGAGAAATGCTAGACCCTCCTATGTTTGGTAAAGCATTGCAGACACTCTTGAGGGCGCATGCGCTTCGAGCTTTAAATCAGGAGGATACAAATTTTGCGATAAGTGTTTTGAATAAATTACCAGCTCAAGTGATTCGTGAAAACTGGCCTTATGGAGCAATACTATAATGATTCAAAAGTTTGAGTGGGAATGGAATGTTCCCAAGGAAATTAATATTGGACA
>JAHEGS010000026.1 GCA_024645005.1 Bacteroidota bacterium | reverse complement strand
TAGGCTTCCAATAAATGAGAGAGTAGATATACTTAGTAAAATACATCCAATACTCATAGAGGAAAATAAGTTTAGAGAACAGTCTTGCTTTAACGAATGGGGACTTCCAAAGGGAAAAATAATAGCTTATTATGGAGAAGAGTCAGGATTTTCAGGTATAGATTCAGACGAATATGGCTGGATAGTTAAGAACAAAGAAGAATAAGTTTTAATAAATAAGCCCTCCCAAGTGGAGGGTTTTTCTTTTACACAAATGGACACAATCCAAATCCCTTCTTATCCTTTGTAAACCAACTCTTTGCTAAAGAATTCTCAATCCTGTTTTAGGGGCTGGTTGTGTGGGGTTTGTGCGGATACGTGATGGGTGAAAAGCTAAAACTTCTCAAGCACTTCTATCCCAAACACAGGGGGGTGGGTTTTAGAAAACGGTTTTTCTCTTTACTTGTATTAGCCCAAAAGAGTATGTAAACTAAACCCTCTATATACCTTTTTGAGTTAGCACGAATGGACTGAAGGGATTGCACCACTTTTTTGAGGCTTAACAGGCTCTTTCAGAGTGTTTTGAAAAAGTATTTAGTAGGGGGTTTGTTTAGGGTTCTTTTATATACGTGATAGGGTAAGCCCTTATATCTTCTTTAAATAACTTACTGAAAATCCAGTTTTTTTTGAGATTACCTCCTCACTTTCATTAGCTCGTCTTAGTTTTTTTACAAGGGCTAATCTTTTTTTGCGAATAATTTCTCCAGGGTTAACATTCCCCATATAACTGTAGAGCTGATTATTGGATAGATTGAATTCTGATTTTAATGCCTCGATATTAACAGAACTAATATTTTCATCAATAAATGCTTCAATTTCAGACTTAAGCTCTTCTGAGACAACGTATTTTAATTTTTGTGCCGTCTTATATTTAAAATAAAAAATTAAATTGGTGATCATTAACAGTAGCACTAACCCTGCCAATATCTGCCATTTGTATTTTTTTGTAATTAAAAGAAAACTGTTGTCAGCTGACACTGACTGATATCTTTTTTTTAGGAAAAGATTAGAAATACTAATATAGTCAAAGCTGTATAGACCATTAACCCCTCCAAGTAATAATGAATCTTTACCTATAAAAAATGCTTTTTTATTAAACTCGTCATTGATAATGTTTTGTTGGAAGGTTTTAGAATCTCTATCATATAAATGAACCCCTAAGTCAGAGGTAATAAATACAAAGTTTTCAAATACCCCTACATCATTTAATAAACGTAGGTTTTCCATAACAACTTCTTGCGAGTCAGAAGTTTGATCTAAAAGAAGAAGCTTGCTTTCTAAAAGCACATAAATTTCTTGATTTCCTCGTACATAGACACTTTTAATTTCCTCTTGAAATTCAAAAAGAGGCGATATATCAAAAGTATTCAGATCGATGTTAAAAATTTTATTTTTGTTGAAAAACCAAGATTTTCCATCACGATACTCGACAGGAATACCATTCCAAAAAAAATCTGCATCAGAAAACTCATTAGATATTAAAGAAACACTTTCCTCAATTATGTTAACATTATAAATTCCTTTGTCACTGGTATATATGTAGTGAGGATGTTTTATCTCTATAATATCTTTAGCTCTACCTAGCAAATTATCTTTAATTAAAACTTCTCCATATGTTTCTGAAAAATAATTTTTATTTATCGAATCATTTATTACATACAGCCCATCCCAACAAATGAAGGTAGCATTATCAAATTCTCTTATGTAACTGTTTGTGTAAGGTAAAATTTCTTCAGAATCCCCTTTTCGTCTTACTCCATTATAGGTGCCAATATAATTTTCACTTATAGCTCTAACGCTACCAAGAGTTTTAATATTAAAAGAGTTTTCCTCATACACAAAGAGCTTTCCATTGGAAATTATATAAAGATTGTCTTTCGATACGAGAACATTATTAGGTATATTTCTATATTCAACTGGCAAGAGATCTTTAAATTGTCTACTTGTCGTAACGGTTCCTTCTACTAGCTTTCCGTTTCTGATAGCAATAGGCCCAACAATTGATTTTGTATGAAAGTTAAACTTACCATCAATTAACTTAAAAATCCCTTCGTTGGTTCCAAAATAAATTTCATTTTCAAAATTGACCGAGTTGTAAAAATACCTTGAAGTATGAACGCTTTTAAGGTCAAAATTTATGTTTTGGCTCAAAAGATGAGCCGAATACACAAGAAAAAAGATCAAATAAAAAGATCTCGCCATTAGGATATTTCTAAAACACATGTTTTTTTACAAAATACTGATAATAAATTGATTAACATAAAACAAAAGATATTTTTTCCTGATAAAAATAATAAAAAAAATAAGAAAATTAATCTTTAACTAACAAGAAAATATATTTTATTTGTGAAGGGTTGTTATTTGCAACGATTCCTTATGGTATAAAGTTTATGCAAAAGTGTATAACACTACTTTTTTTTATTATTTCCCTTTTTTCTTTTTCGCAAAAACGTCAATTAAATTTAGCTGAAAATAGCTTTAATTCTTTGTCTTATGCTAAAGCTATAAAGCATTATCAAAAGTATATTAAAAAATCAGGAGATTCAATCGTACTAAATAAATTAGCCGTTTCCCATTATAAGTTAGGAAATTACAATAATGCCTATCAATATTTCAACCTCTGGGAACTGTTAGATGAAAATGACCTTAGTTCCTTTTCAGCCGAGGAACTCTATCTATATGCTTCTAGTGCACTTAATTCTGAGTCGGCAGATCGGTATATTTCTTTAATGAACTATTTTGTAAAGCAACATCCTACTGATAGTAGGGCTTCATTCTACAAAAGACGAAGCTTATTAGAAACGTATAGATCCAAGTTTAATACGCAATACACTTTAACACCCTTTGAGTTAAACTCTAAATATTCAGATTTTGGTTTCTATGCACAAAATGATAAAAGTTTTTTTGTTTCCAAGCGTGCCAAAACAAAGTTAGATAGTTGGTCGGGCAATTATTTTTCATCATTATATAATTATAATTTTAACGAGGATATATCAAAATCTAGAGTCGTCAAATTTAGATTAAATGGTGATGGTAAGAGCCACCGGTCAACTTCTGCATTAAATAGTACTGGAGACCAATTGTATTTGACACAAAGTACTCAAAATGCCGAGGGCAACAGTTACCTTCAAATTATACGATACAGCCTCGATAATAAAGGAAAATGGTCCAATCCTGAGTCATTAAGTATTAACGGAAATGACTATAATACTGCTCACCCATCAATAGATAAATCAGGCAGCATACTTTATTTTTCAAGTGATAGGCCAGGTGGCTATGGCCAATCAGATATATACCGTGTGGATATAAATGCCGATAGCAGCCTAGAAGAACCGATAAATCTAGGGCCTAAAATCAATACAGCCTCTAGAGAATCGTTTCCATTTATAGACGATGATGACAGCCTTTATTTTGCCTCTGATGGGCATCCGAGCTATGGTGGTCTAGACATTTTTGGTATCGCCATAAATGATCCAAGCGCTATGGCTATAAATCTTGGCAAGCCATTAAACACTGAAAAGGATGACTTTGCTTATTTCTCTGCAGAGGGTAAAACGTATATCAGCAGCAATAGAGAAGGCGGTCAAGGATCAGATGATATTTATAAAGTGAAAATTGAAAATCCTATTGAATTCAATTGCTTTGGAAGTATATCAGGTCTTGTAATCAATCAACAAACAGGTAAACCTGTAGCAAACGCTAATGTTGAAGTTCTTGATAATATGCTACAAATAACGGTTGTAGAAACTAGTGATAACGGATTTTATCATATCGAAGAATTAGCCTGTGGTAAACAGTATACCCTCAGAATTACAGAAGAAAACCATAAAGTAAGCACTAAACAAATAGATATTTCAAGAGTCTATGACCATAATGAAATAGCCACAATAGCACTAAAACCCAAGTTAACAGTTGAAGGTCAACTAGCAGCTTTTATCAAAGGCCAGGAGATTTTATATGGTTTTGATAAAGAGTCTTATCTAGCCGAAGGTCAAAAAATAATCGAAAAATTAGCAGCATTACTCAAACAAAATAGTGATAAAAAGATAGAGATTAAGTCATATACAGATACTAAAGGACCTGAAAATTACAATCTGTGGCTTTCCCAGCAGAGATCAAATTACATTCTGAATCAATTAGTTCAACTTGGAGTATCCCAGTCACAACTTGTAAGTACAGGGATGGGCGAGTTTAATCCATCAAGAGATTGTGAAACCCCAGATTGTTTGTATTCAAAAGCAGAGCAACGAAGAACTATATTTTCATTGATTTCTGAACAAAAATCCGAGGATTTACATCGAACAGTAGAAATAACTAATCCAGAACCAGTCCGTTTTGCTTTCGAATCAACAGGCTTTATGACACTTTCGGAAAAACAGACTATAAATGAGATTGTTTCTTCAATGATCAGCGATAAAACATTAAAAATTAAAATTATTGGTCATACCGATGCCATTGGCCCTTCACAGTATAATTATGAACTTTCAAGACAAAGAGCAGAGAAGATTAAAAAAATGATAGTGAAACTGGGGATTTCAGAAAATCGTATTCAGATTATTCCTAAAGGAGAAACACAACCTTTAAATAATTGTGCTAATGAAAACTGTTCAATTGAACAGCACAGGCTCAACAGAAGGGTAGAATTTGAATACTACTAACTTCTATCTTCCAATAATTACACTATAAAGTAATGAAATCCGATAGATCAAATAGTTATTTATTCCAAATTAAGGGTCTTATTATTTTAATTGGTCTGATCGTTTTTAATTTCACACCCGTTTTTGGACAGGACTCTGATGGTGATGGGATAGCGGATGATAGTGATAATTGTGAAACTACAGCAAATGCTGATCAACTCGATAGCGATGGGTATATTGGAAAAAATATAGCATTTAATAAATCAGTTACAGGTACTCAGTACCCCGACAGCCGTTTTCCTCCTTCAAAAGTTGTAGATGGGGTAATGGGAAATGGGCATGGAATTGGTTATTGGCTTGGTCAAAATGGTCAGAAGAATCAATATTTTGTTATTGATTTAGGAGAGGAAGAAAAGATCAAAAAATTCAGATGGTTAAATACTCAGAATGGTGGTGGTAACTATAATGATAGAGGGACTAAAGAATATGAAATCCTCGTTTCAACTGATAATAGTACTTGGGATTCAGTTACATCGGGCACTTTAGATGGCATACATTCAAATACGCAACCAGCATTCAAATGGTATGAATATGTAAACTCAACGCCCCTTGAAATACGTTATATAAAATTTATCGCAAAAACTTATTATACTAATGGAAGTGGACTTGAAGAATTTCAAGCTTTTGAATGGATCGAGGGTGACGGCGTCGGAGATGTGTGTGATAATTGTATTTATGATAGTAATTCTAATCAGCTAAATAGCGATAATGATTCATTCGGAGATGCTTGTGATAATTGTCAAACCGTGGATAATGAAAATCAGACAGATTCGGATGCCTCTTTAACAAATGTAGCTTTAGGCAAATCTACATCTGCAAAAAGCTATTATGATGCAAATACCTATAAATCAAGCTACATTGTTGACGGAAACAAAACAGACAGCAGGCCAAAATATTTTCTTGGTCCAGAAAATAAAAATACATGGGTTCAAGTTGACCTAGGGCAAGCATATGATATTGAAAAGATTGTTTGGACTAATACGCGTAATGATGGTAGTAATGATAGGGGAACTGAAGGTTACAGAATTGAAGTATCTAACAGTAGTGATTTCGATAGCGCAACCGATGTAAGGCTTATAGAAAGTGGCGCTGTAAATTTTGGAGTCAATTCTTATGAGATAAATTTAGTTTCACCTGTTTCAGCCCGATATGTTCGGATGTGGCTCGATTCTTTTAAGGATGGGAAAAGAGGTGTAGGATTGCAGGAATTGGAAGTTTATGCTACTGTTTCAGATGGATACGGAGATGCTTGTGATAATTGTCCTAATTTTCTTAGTACAGATCAGACGAACAGTGATACCGATTCTTTAGGCGATGTCTGTGATAACTGTGATACTGTAGATAACGAGGATCAGTTAGATCAAGACGTTGACACTAATTATACTAAAATTACCTCAGGCATGTCAGCATCAGCCTCAACCAATTACCCAGGCTATAGTCCAGCAAATGTAATCAATGGTTCAACATCTGACGCCAATGGGTACTGGCTTTTGAAAAATGACTTAACAGGATATGTTAAAGTTGATTTAGGG
Source organism: Bacteroidota bacterium (assembly GCA_024645005.1). Classification (GTDB taxonomy): domain Bacteria; phylum Bacteroidota; class Bacteroidia; order NS11-12g; family UBA9320; genus UBA9320. Next base: position 1,429 of record JAHEGS010000026.1, on the reverse strand, counting down.
CAAGAATACGATGTTGGAAAAATTGATGTTACCAATACTTTCAACCCACCTTATAATGATAGAGGGACTACCAAATATAGAATTGTTCTAGAGAGCGAAGGAGGAACTTCCACAACGGTGAAGTCAGGAGGTATGACCCCTGGAAACAAAACATATTCATTTGCTTTAGATAATTTAATAACTGCACGTTATGTATATTTTTATGTAGATGCATTTTATTGGCGAGGAGGAGGAATAAATGAAATTGAGGTGTATTCATCTAATACTTCAGGTGATGGCATTGGTGATGCTTGTGATAATTGTCCTACTATATCTAATGCAAATCAAGCAGACCAAGACAATGACAATCTTGGCGATGCTTGTGATGCTTGTGAAACTATTTTCGGATTAGTTGATTATTTGGGATGTCCATTGAAAGTTACGGGGACTGGATTTCTTGATGGAGATCAGGATGGGGATGGAATTAAAGATTACTTGGATACAGATATAACTTTTTCTAACTCCCTACAAGTTAAGGAAGGATTTGCAAGCGTTTACGATTTTGATACCAATACCTCAACACCAACATGGACACTTTCAGGTGATAATGCCAATTTGTTTCAGATTGACAGCAATGGAGTATTAAGCTTTATTACGGAAAAAGATTATGAAACTCCAGCAGACAGGGGTCCTTTTAATGTTACAGTTAGCGTAACAGATCATCAATCAAATTCAGCGAGTCATAATCTTGCAGTGACAGTAATTGATAGAGAAGAACCACCAGAAATAACAGAAAACACGCCTTTTCTTATTGAAGGGACAACAGAGGGTGCAGCTATATTATCAATAACATACATCAAAGATTCTAATGGTTCAATCAGAACCTTTACCGCTACAGCCAATTCTGATGGAACTTTTTCAATTTCACTAGATCCTAGAGCTCAATCATCGAGTGTTGTTTCTATTACTGCTGAAGATGCCCAAGGACTTGTATCAACAGTTTCGACATCAACGTTAAAAATTCCTATTCCTGATGATGTAACCTTAGAGGAGATTCCTGCCTATGATAGAACTGGGAGTGCCATTACTCCTTCTTTAAATCTTACTTATAATGGGACCTCTCTTGTAAAGGATACAGACTATACAGTGTCCTTTTCTAACAATATCAATGTAGGTACCGCTTCCGTTTCAATCACAGGGATTGGAGATTATTATGGTACAATTTCAAGTACCTTTAGTATTGTTGAGCTTGCTACACCAAGCAACCAGAACATACCTGCAAATACGCAGAATTATAATGCTATAACTGGAACCTATTCGCTTACTGGATATGACACCTCAAAAAATTATAAAGCGTCCGTAATTATAGCCAATAGTTCTACTGCACATTCGGGATCTTCAAGCGCTACCTTTGATATAACAACAACCTCTGGGCTCACTCTTGACACAG
>JAHEGS010000085.1 GCA_024645005.1 Bacteroidota bacterium | reverse complement strand
GTAAAATTCCCTGGGAGGAAAATATGAAATCTTTACGTAATACTGTACTAGGATTAACGCTAAGCGTTACTAGTGCATCATTCGCAATGGCAGATGATCTGACTATTGCAATTGTGAACAACGGTCACATGATTAACATGCAAAAAGTTGCAGAAGCTTATACTGCTGAAACAGGAGTAAACTTAAATTGGGTTTCTCTTGAAGAAGGTGTTCTACGTGAGCAGGTAACTTCAGATACTGCAACTGGTGGTGGCCAGTATGACATTATCAATATCGGTATGCAGGAAGCGCCAATCTGGGGTGCAGCTGGCTGGATCGAACCATTAAACTTTGGTGCAGATTATGATGTTGATGATATGTTGCCAGCAATGCGCAATGGTTTGTCACACGATGGTACATTGTATGCTGCGCCTTTTTACGGTGAATCATCAATGGTAATGTACAGAAAAGACTTAACTGATGCTGCTGGTATTTCAGTTCGTGATAACGACTCATGGGCAAATATCAAAGGCGCTGCTATGGCAATGCATGACCCAGACAATGGTGTATATGGTGCATGTTTACGCGGTAAGCCAGGCTGGGGTGACAACATGGCGTTCATCACAACTGTAGTTAACTCTTTTGGTGGTGCTTGGTTTGACGCAGATATGAAACCAGCTTTGGATTCAGCTGCATGGAATGAAGCAATTAACTTCTATGTTGATTTATTAGGAAACTACGGACCTCCAGGTTCAGAAGGTAACTCATTCAACGAAATTTTGGCTTTGTATAACGAAGGCAAATGTGGCATGTGGATTGACGCAACTATTGCGGCATCTTTCTTGACAGTTGATGGTGTAGCTTACGCACAATCACCAAATGCTGGTAACCCAGTAGGTGCTAATTGGTTGTGGGCATGGGCAATGGCTGTTCCTACAGGTTCACCAAACTCAGAAGCTGCACACGCATTTATCGAATGGGCAACTTCAAAAGCATACATCCAAGCTGTAGCAAACCACCCAGATTTTGGTTGGGGATCAGTTCCAACAGGTACACGTGCCTCTACGTATGCATATCCTGAATTCCAAGCAGTTGCTGGTTTCGCCGCAGCTGAAATGGCAGCGATCGAATCTGCAGCACCTGCAGCTACAGATCTGAAGCCATACGTTGGTGTTCAATTCGCTGCGATCCCTGAGTTCCCAGAAGTTGGTTCAGCTGTAGCACAAGAAATGGCTGCTGCTTTATCTGGCGCAAAATCAGTAGAAGATGCATTAGCTGCTGCACAAGCTGCTGCAGTATCTATAATGAATGAAGCTGGATACTAATAGCTAAATCAATTTTAGAGGGCCCAGATATATCTGGGCCCTTTTTTTAAAAATATCTCAATATCGTTAATGTATTATATTTTTTGAAATCTAAAATGATTTTAATTTTATTAAGAATATAATATCTAACGATTAAATCTAAAGAGGATTACTGTATAATGTCTAATAGAACTTTACCGCGCTTACTCCAAGCTCCAGCAGTATTGTTGCTTTTAGTTTGGATGCTTGTTCCACTATCAATGACGTTATATTTTTCTTTTATTCGTTACGTTTTAAATAGTTTAAACAGACCTGAGTGGACATCGCCAAGTTTAAGTAATTGGCGTGGTTTTGGAAATTACAATTATGTATTAGACGCAAAAGATTTTTGGTTTGCAGTCCAAAACAGTGTATTAATCGTAGGCGGCATATTATTTTTTACAGTCATACTAGGCCTATCAATTGCTGTATTAATTAATAAGACTTTTCCTGGAAGAGGAATTGTTCGTGTTCTTTTAATATCACCTTTTTTTGTAATGCCTGCAGTGAGTGGTGTGTTGTGGATTAATATGATACTTGACCCAGTACTTGGTTTAAATGGGATCGCTGTTGAGGCACTCAATAATTTAGTAAAAGATCTCAAGGAATTACCAATATTTGGAGGTTTTTTCTCCTTATGGCCAGAGTTAACACCAATATCATTTAGAGCAACGCAAACATCTGCATATGCCGTTATAATTATGGTCACATGGCAATGGACACCTTTTGCTGTATTAATATTTATGACCTCTTTACAGTCTGAAGATCAGCAGCAAAAAGAAGCTGCTGTACTGGATGGTGCAACTTCTTGGGCACAATTCAGGTATATGACATTGCCTCATCTGGCCAGACCTATTGCTATAGTTGTGATGATACAATCAATTTTTCATTTATCACTTTATGCTGAAATAGAAATTGTCAGCAGGGGGAATGGGAATAAAAACTTGCCATATTTAATTGGAGAATTTGCAAATAATAATATCGGTGCTGCAAGTGCGACTGGAATTTTTGCAGTAATATTAGCAAATATAATAGCAATTTTTTTACTGCGCATGGTTGGTAAAAATCTAGTTGATTAAGGAATGAATGAATGTCTATTGTAACTGATAAATCAAACTTTGGAAATTTTTACAGACCAATTCTTGCTTGGTTGGTAGCATTATTATTTTTCTTTCCAATATTTTGGATGATTTTTACAAGCTTCAAAACTGATGCTGATGCAGTAAAGCCAGAATTTTTATTATTCTTCAAACCTACTTTTGATAATTATTTAAATATGACTGATAATTATGATTATTGGCGCTTTGCCATAAACTCCGTAATCACATCTACTTTTGCTACAACATTGGCATTATTTGTTGGAATACCTGCAGCGTATTCTATGGCATTCAATCCTACTCGTAGAACAAAAGATGTACTCGTGTGGATGCTTTCAACTAAAATGCTGCCCGCTGCGGCTGTTCTATATCCGATGACATTTCTTACTAAGAATTTTTTAAATATTTTTGATACTCATTTTTTAGTAATTATAGTACTTTGCTTAATTAATCTTCCGATAGTAATTTGGATGCTTTTTACATACTTCAAAGAAATCCCAAAAGAAATAATAGAAGCTGGTAAAATGGATGGTGTAAGCACTTGGGGAGAAATAAAAGATATATTAATTCCATTGGCTTGGGGAGGTGTCGCTTCTACTGCATTGTTATGTTTTATTTTTTGTTGGAATGAAGCTTATTGGACAGTACGATTGACTACCATTGATGCAGCTACATTATCTAAGTTAATCGAGGGTAATAGAGCACCAGAAGGTTTGTTTTTTGGTCGCCTTTCCGCAGTCTCAACTGCTGCAGTTGGTCCAATTATTATTTTGGGTTGGTTTTGCCAAAAACAATTGGTTCAGGGGTTAACTTTTGGAGCAGTAAAATAATGTTTGCTCCAGGGTCCATCGATTTATCGGGAAAAGTTTGCCTTGTTACTGGTGCAGCTGGTGGGATTGGCCAAAGTACAATTGAACATTTTGAAGAATTAGGCGCTATTGTATACGCAACAGATAAGGATATGATCTCTTCTATTTCATATAATTATAAGAAATTTGATTTGTTAGCAGAAGACGAACTTTCGTCTTGTTTAAATTGGATTTCAGAAATTCGTCCTGATGTTTTATTTAACAATGCTGCCATATTTGATATGGGTTCTGTGCTAGATGCAAATTTGCAATCTTTTGATAAACTGTTTGGGCTAAATGTCAGAGCTTTTTATGCGATTATGCAAGCCTGTGCAAAATCAATGGTAGCAGAAGAAAAACCAGGATCTATAATTAATGTTGCTAGTCAGGCGGGTCACCGAGGAGAAGCTCTAGTAGCACATTATTGTGCAACAAAAGCAGCAGTAATAAGCTATACTCAATCTGCTGCACTAGCGTTAGCACCAAACAAGATAAGAGTTAATGCGATCAGTCCCGGAGTAATAGATACCCCAATGTGGGAGCATGTTGATAAACTATTTGCAAAATTTGAAAAAAAAGAAATTGGACAAAAAAAACGTGAAGTAGGGAAGGCTGTTCCTTTAGGTTTTATGGGAAGACCAAAAGACGTTGCAAGAGCCGCAGTATTTCTTGCAAGTGATCAATCTGAATATATTACCGCTCAGACTATTTGTGTCGACGGTGGAAATGTACTGAGGTGAACTAATGTCAATTATGCATCCACAGTTTGAAGTTGTAGATCGGTCAAACAGATCTATTCGATATCTTGAGCATGGTTGGCCGACAGATCTTTGCCGCTGGCATGCACATGAAGAATATGAATTGCACCTCATAGTTGAAACAAGAGGCAAGGCATTTGTTGGTAATTTTATAGGTAATTTTGAACCTGGTAGTTTATTTCTAACAGGACCAAACCTTCCTCATAATTGGGTCACTGATAGTGTATCCTCAGAAAAAATTGAAATTCGAGATATGTTGGTTCAATTTAGCCAAAAAAGCTTTGAAAAATTAGCTGAAGGTTTTCCAGAGTTTTCTGGAATACGAAAAATGTTAGATTTGGCAGCTTCGGGTATTTTATTCAAAGGATTTAATGCGACATTTGCGCGTGGCCACATGGAAGCAATTAGAGATAATATAGGTCCAGAGCGGATCTTAGCATTTATTAGATTTTTGGTGAGATTAAATGAACATGCCGAAAAGGTTACTTTATCAGAAACAAAATTAGTTAATGCTGATGGGAATAGTAAATATGCGCGCATTGGAAATATTATTGACCATATTTTAGAAAATTTTAATGATGATTTAAATGCAGTGGATACAGCAGAAATGGCTGGAATGTCGTTAACCACTTTTGGAAGAAATTTTTCGAGCGTAACAGGGCATAGTTTTGTCGAATTTGTCAACCGCGTACGAATTGGCCAAGCTTGTGGCATGTTATATGCTTCAGATGATCAAGTAACATCTATTTGCTTTGATGTAGGTTTTAAAAATGTTGCTAATTTTAACCGGCATTTTCTCAAAATTAAGGGTATGACCCCATCTGTTTATCGGGAAACTGCTCGAAAACAACTATCTGATAAGATGGACCCAGCTTTATGAACAACATTTCTTTACCAAAAATTCATAGTACAAACTATAATAAAAATGAATGTGAAATAGGTGTAGTTCATGTTGGTTTTGGAGCATTTCATAGAGCGCACCAAGCAGTTTATATAGATGATTATATGTCTCAAACGAATGATTTATGTTGGGGCATAGCAGCTGTTAATTTACGAGAAAGTGAGACAGCTCATTTCAAAAAAACAGTTCATGAAATTAAAGCGAATGATGGGTATTTAATAAAATCTTACTCTTCAGATGGTCAGGACTCTGTTAGAATGGTTAGGTCGCATATTGGTTTTTATGACTGTACAACTGATATTGAAAACACACAAAATTTGCTTGCATTGGAAACAGTTCATCTAGTTACGATAACAGTAACTGAAAGTGGATATTATACAAATGCATATGGTCAATTAGATATAAACGAACCAATAATCATTGATGAGATTAAAAATTCTAATTCTAAAACTATTTATGGATATTTAAGAAATGCTATAAATAGACGTTTAATGGCTCATGGAAAGCCTATTACAATAGCATGTTGTGATAATATTCGCCAAAATGGATTAATGCTAAAACAAAATTTAATTTCTTATCTTAAAGCTTGTGGTGATCAACTTGTTTTGGATTGGGTTCAAAAAAATGCTTATTTCCCATGTTCAATGGTTGATAGAATTACTCCACAAACTTCAATGTTATTACAAGAGGAACTCTCATCTTTAATTGGACATGAAATTTACTCTCCAATTATGGCAGAAGATTTTTCACAATGGGTTTTACAAGATATATCTTTAGGGACTTTACCTGCATTAGATAAAGTTGGTGTTACAATAACAAAAGATATTGATCCTTATGAAGAAACAAAAATACGTGTATTAAATGGTGGCCATACAGCTTTAGCATACATGGCTGCATTGGAAAAAATGATTACATTTGATGAAGCAATGAGATCACATCAATTATCAGAACACTTTAGATGCTTTCAGATTAATGAAGTTTTACCAGCATTAACGTTAGATGTCCCTTTTTCAAAGAATGATTATTTAGCAAAAATAGAAGAGCGATTTTGTAACAAGGCAATAGGTGATACGATTTCTCGTATTTGTGCTGATGGAATGGCAAAATTTCCAATATTTATTAGACCAACATTAGAAGGCTGCTTGCAACAGGGAATAATTCCATATTTTTCCATTAAAAGTATAGCCAGTTGGCATCAGTTTTGCTTACACGTGGCTGCAGGAAAAATTGATTTCAAGTATATGGAACCTTCGTGGGCATATTTAAAGACCATAATAGGAACTGATGAGTTTATAACCTGTCAACAGTTATGGTCTGATATACCGAATAAATATCCAGATTTTGCGTTAAATCTGCGTAATGAAATTTTTGAAATGGAGAAAAAATGGCCAGTTTAACACTTCGTGAGATGCGAAAAAATTATGGTGAAATTGAAGTTATACATGGTGTTGATTTAGACATAGATGACGGAGAATTTGTAGTCTTTGTTGGCCCATCCGGGTGTGGCAAGTCAACACTCTTGAGAATGATTGCTGGTTTGGAAGACATAAGTAGTGGAACAGTAAAAATTGGTGAAAACATCGTCAATGATGTTGCAGCTTCTAAACGCGGAGTTGCAATGGTTTTCCAAACTTATGCTTTGTATCCACATATGACCGTATATCAAAATATGTCATTTGGATTAAAGCAGGCAAAAACTGACCCAAAAGAAATTGATATTCGTGTAAAAGAAGCCGCAGAAATACTTCAAATTACAGATTATTTAGACAGAAGCCCAAAGAACTTGTCAGGTGGCCAAAGGCAACGGGTAGCTATCGGTAGGGCCATCGTAAGAGATCCAGAAGTTTTCTTGTTTGATGAACCTTTGTCCAATCTTGATGCAGCACTCAGAGTTCAAACTCGTCTTGAAATTGCCAGACTGCATGAAAGATTGGGGTCAACAATGATTTATGTAACGCACGATCAAGTTGAAGCCATGACACTTGCTGACAAAATTGTAGTCTTAAAGGATGGACATATTGAACAAGTTGGATCACCGATAGATTTATATACGAGACCAAATAATGCATTTGTGGCACAATTTATAGGAAGCCCTAAAATGAATATTTTTCCAAATGAAGATATTCCAACTGGTACAAAAGAATCATTATCTAAATTAAATAAAGAGAATATTGATCTTGGTATACGTCCTGAGCATTTAGAACAGTGCGAAAAAACAGATTCACTTATATCTGGTAAATTAGAACTTGTTGAAAATCTTGGTGAATATGCTTTGGTTCACTTAACTTCTAATACTGGTATGGAATTTATTGCTAAACTTAATAATTCTCCAAAAGAGAAAAAAGGCGAAAGTCTATTTTTCAAAGCGAATAATGATTTACTTCATTATTTTGATCGTAGCACTGGTGTGAGCATGTAATTTATTAATCATTATTAAGGTGTTTAAATGATAATTTGTTGTGGTGAGTCTTTAATTGATATGATTTCTGTAGCGAACGCTGGAAATGAATCAGTGTATGCAGGTCTTACTGGTGGTGCGATTTTTAACACTAGTATTGCATTGGGTAGATTGGATGTACCTGTTGGATTAATATCAGGTGTTTCAACAGATTTATTTGGTGAGAAAATAAAAAAAGATTTAACTGAATCAAACGTTAATATTAAACTTTTGATCAGAAATGAAAAGCCAACTACATTGGCGTTTGTTGATGTTAAGAATGGACAAGCAAATTATACATTTTATGATGAAAACTCAGCAGGAAATAGCATTCATTACTCAGATTTTCCTAATATCCCAAAGATTGCTAATACGCTATGTTTTGGCGGAATTAGTTTATGTACAGAACCTGCCGCATCTGCTTATGAAAAATTATTTATTCAGGAAATTAAAAATAAAGTTTTATTTTTAGATCCAAATATTAGAAGCACTTTTATTAGTGATGAAATTTCTTATCGAAAAAGATTAACTAAGATGATTTCTTCTAGTGATATAC
>JAHEGS010000083.1 GCA_024645005.1 Bacteroidota bacterium | reverse complement strand
GTATATCACTAGAAGAAATCATCTTAGTTAATCTTTTTCGATAAGAAATTTCATCACTAATAAAAGTGCTTCTAATATTTGGATCTAAAAATAAAACTTTATTTTTAATTTCCTGAATAAACAATTTTTCATAAGCAGACGCGGCTGGTTCTGTACATAAACTTATTCCGCCAAAACATAGCGTGGTAGCAATCTTTGGAATATTAGGGAAATCTGAGTAATGAATGCTATTTCCTGCTGAATTTTCATCATAAAATGTATAATTTGCTTGTCCATCTTTTACATCAACAAACGCTAATGTAGTTGGTTTTTCATTTCTGATCAAAAGTTTAATATTAACGTTTGATTCAGTTAAATCTTTTTTTATTTTCTCACCAAATAAATCTGTTGAAACACCTGATATTAATCCTACGGGTACATCCAATCTGCCTAATGCAATACTGGTGTTAAAAATCGCACCACCAGTAAGACCTGCAAATACAGATTCATTTCCAGCGTTCGCTATAGAAATCATATCGATTAAAGACTCACCGCAACAAATTATCATTTAAATACCTTAATAATGATTAATAAATTAAATACTCACACCAGTACTTTTATCAAAATAATGTAGTAAATCATTATTCGCTTTGAAGAATAGTCTTTCGCCTTTTTTCTCTTTTGGAGAATTGTTAAGTTTGGCAATAAATTCCATACCAGTATTAGAAGTTAAGTGAACCAAAGCATATTCACCAAGATTTTCAACAAGATCTAATTTACCAGATATAATTGAATCTGTTTTTTCGCACTGTTCCAAATGCTCTGGACGTATTCCAAGATCTATATTCTCTTTGTTTAATTTAGTTAATGATTTTTTTGTACCAATTGGAATATCTTCATTTGGAAAAATATTCATTTTAGGGCTTCCTATAAATTGTGCCACAAATGCATTATTTGGTCTCGTATATAAATCTATCGGTGATCCAACTTGTTCAATATGTCCATCCTTTAAGACTACAATTTTGTCAGCAAGTGTCATGGCTTCAACTTGATCGTGCGTTACATAAATCATTGTTGACCCCAATCTTTCATGCAGTCTGGCAATTTCAAGACGAGTTTGAACTCTGAGTGCTGCATCAAGATTGGACAAAGGTTCATCAAACAAGAAAACTTCTGGATCTCTTACGATGGCCCTACCGATAGCTACCCGTTGCCTTTGGCCACCTGATAAGTTTTTTGGGCTTCTGTCTAAATAATCTGTAATTTGAAGTATTTCCGCTGCTTCTTTTACGCGAATATCAATTTCTTTTGGATCAGTTTTAGCCTGCTTTAATCCAAATGACATATTTTGATATACAGTCATATGTGGATACAAAGCATATGTTTGGAAAACCATTGCAACTCCACGTTTTGAAGCCGCAACATCGTTTACAATGTTTGCACCAATTTTTGCTGTTCCACTACTGATGTCTTCCAATCCAGCAATCATTCTAAGAAGAGTAGACTTCCCACATCCAGAAGGCCCAACAAAAACTACAAATTCCCCATCATCAATGTCTAAATCAATACCATGAATAACTTCAAGTTCTTCATATTTTTTTCGTAATCCACGAAGTGTTAAACTGGCCATTTTTTCTCCATTTCAAAAATTTCATTACGCAGACTTATTGCAAAATCTGGATATTTGTTTGGTATGTCAGACCACAATTGTTTACAGGTTATGAAATCATCAGTTCCAATAATTGTTTTCAAATATAACCAAGAAGGTTCAACATAATTAAAATCAATTTTTCCTGCAGCAACGTGAATGCAAAACTGATGCCAACTAGCAATACTTTTTATACTAAAATGAGGAATAATACCTTGCTTAAAGCATCCCTCTAAAGTTGGCCTAATGAATATTGGAAATTTTGCCATCCCATCAGCACAAATTCTAGAAATTGTATCACCAATAGCTTTATTGCAAAATCGTTCCTCTATTTTTTCTAGATAATCATTTTTTGAAAATGGTGTATCCAAGACTAAAGCTGGTAAAACTTCCTGGGTTTGAAAACCTCTAAAATGTTCCAATAAATCTGATGTCTCCATTGCTTCATCAAATGTTACTATTTTATTTAAAGCCGCCATATAAGTTAATGCAGTGTGGCCACCATTAAGAACACGTATCTTAGTTTCTTCATAAGGGTCGATATCTTTAGTTATTGTAACTCCAACATTACCTAATTGAGGCAATTCGCCCGAAGTTACATCCTCTAAAACCCATTGAGAAAAATCTTCTGCCATAATTGGTGAGTATACTTTGCATCCCATTAATAATGAAAGTTCTTGCTTTAACAATGTAGATGTTTGTGGAGTAATTCTGTCTACCATAGAACATGGGAAAAAAGCGTTATTTTGAACCCATTCTAATGTTAATTGATCGCCACAAGCATTCAAATATGCCAATAAATTTTGTTTGAGCATTAAGCCGTTCTGTCGGATATTATCACAGCAAGCAATTGTAATAGGCTTTCCATTAGCCAAAATACGAGCATTAATAGCATTTCGCAAATAACCATAAATAGTTTTAAAATTTAGATTATTTATTTCATCATTAATAACTGGATCATTTAAATTTAATTTACCATTTGTATCAGTATAATATCCACTTTCAGTAACTGTAATTGTAATTAAATGTACACTTTCTATTGAAAGTAAATTTTGTGAAGCTTCTGGGTTAACAGTCCAATCATAAAATTCTAAATGCGACCTAACCATTCGAACAGTATCTTCACCGTCAGATGAATAAGATTTTACTAGATACCCATCAATCGATTTAATTTCATTTGATGTTTTTACAAAATGATCTGATTCACTTTTTCGTAGATTAACTGCAGCTATACCCCATCGCAGGTCATTAGTTTTTGACATATAATCATCAAGATAGACAGCCTGATGAGCACGATGAAAAGCCCCAAAACCAAGATGAACAACTCCAATATTACATTCATTTTTGTCATAGGATGTTTTATAAATTTTGGGTAACTTAATTTTATTCATAAAACTGGATCCATTTTATCTGATAGTTGTTTACGTGCTGTTTCCCTATATATTGATGGGGTCATGCCTTTAATTTTTAGAAAATGCCGATTGAAATTAGCTACATTTTTAAACCCAACATCAAAACAAATAGACGTCACTTGGTCATCAGAGGCATATAACATTCCACATGCTTGACCAATTCTTACGCGGTTAACAAACTCAACAAAACTATGCCCCGTAACACTTGAAAAATTTCTTCCAAATGTTGTCAAAGACATTCCTGCCATTTCAGCTGCATCTACAGCATGTAAATCTGCTGAAAAATTCTCTAATATGTGATCAATAATATTTCCAATGCGTGCATACTTACTATTCCCATCAGCATTAACTAATTTAGTTTCAGACAAAGTGACCTTTTCAGCATGCTCATTTAACCGCACCAAAAACCTAATAAATGCAAGTATTCGCTCAGGTCCTGTATTGTCTCTAATCGCCTCCATATGGCCACGCGCAAATGTTGCATTAAATCCTTTGAATAAAATACCTGAAGCAGCCAAATCTAACATTTTTCGTATTCCAGAAAACTCTGGAAAACCTTCTGCTAATTTTTCGAAGCTTTTCTGGCTGAATTGAACCAACATATCTCGAATTTCAATTTTTTCTGATGAAACGCTGTCAGTCACCCAATTATGAGGAAGGTTTGGACCTGTAAGAAACAAACTGCCAGGCTCAAAATTACCAATAAAGTTACCAACAAATGCCTTACCTCTTGTTTCAACAATCAGATGCAATTCATATTCTTCATGAGCATGCCATCTACATAGATCTGTTGGCCATCCATGTTCAAGATATCGAATTGATCTAGTTGAACGGTCTACTACTTCAAATTGTGGATGCATAATCGACATTAAATTACCTCAGTACATTTCCACCGTCGACACAAATAGTCTGAGCGGTAATATATTCAGATTGATCACTTGCAAGAAATAATGCGGCTCTTGCAACGTCTTTTGGTCTTCCCATAAAACCTAAAGGAACAGCCTTCCCTACTTCACGTTTTTTTTGTCCAATTTCTTTTTTTTCAAATTTTGCAAATAGTTTATCAACATGCTCCCACATTGGGGTATCTATTACTCCGGGACTGATCGCATTAACTCTTATCTTGTTTGGTGCTAACGCTAGTGCAGCAGATTGAGTATAGCTTATTACTGCTGCTTTTGTTGCACAATAATGTGCTACTAGAGCTTCTCCTCGGTGACCCGCCTGACTAGCAACATTAATTATAGATCCTGGTTTTTCTTCTGCTACCATTGATTTTGCACAGGCTTGCATAATCGCATAAAAAGCTCTGACATTTAGCCCAAACAGTTTATCAAAAGATTGCAAATTTGCATCTAGCACAGAACCCATATCAAATATGGCAGCATTGTTAAATAAAACATCAGGACGAATTTCTGAAATCCAATTTAAACAAGACGAAAGTTCGTCTTCTGCTAACAAATCAAATTTCTTATAATTATATGAAATAGAAGAGATCATATCCTTATCTGTTGCGTATACAATAGCGCCTAATTCTTCAAAATGTTCAATTGTACTTTGGCCAATCCCACCAGCTGCACCAGTAACAAGGCAAACTTTTCCCGATAAATCGATGGACCCTGGAGCAAACATTATTTTACTGCTCCAAAAGTTAACCCCTGAACCAATTGTTTTTGGCAAAACCAACCCAAAATAATAATTGGACCAACTGCAGCAGTTGAGACTGCGGAAAGGCGACCAAAAAACAAACCTTCTGGTGCTCTATTACCCTCGATTAACTTAGATAATGTAGCTGCATCAATGGTAGTCAATCGTACTGTCCAATAAGCTTCATTCCAACAAAAAATAAAACATAACAATGCAGTAGAAGCGACACCTCCCCAAGCCAATGGAATTAATATATCTTTTATTTCTCCCCAAGTGCTTACACCATCCATTTTACCAGCTTCTATTATTTCTTTTGGGATTTCTTTGAAGTATGTAAAAAGCATCCAAATAACTATTGGAAGATTAATTAAGCAAAGTACTATAATTACTAAAAAATGAGTATCAAAAATATTTAAAAAATTCTTTGTAAGAAATGTCATCGGATAAAGTACAGCTGCTGCAGGTAGCATTTTAGTTGAGAGCATCCAAACAAGAACATCTTTCGTTCTTCGGCTCGGATTAAAGGCCATTGAATATGCTGCAGGTATACCAACAGATAATGCAAGTGCCGTTGCAAATGTAGATGTGATTATAGAATTAACTGCAAAACGCCAGTAATCATAATTTTCAGTCATATTTAAATAGTTATCTAAGGTAGGCTTAAAAAAAATAAGATGTTCTGGCTTCACTGCGTCCGCATCAGTTTTAAAGCTAGTAAAAATCATCCAAAATATTGGAAAGAAAAATAATAATGCTACAATCCAAGCTAATATTGGACGATAAAATTTTCCAAAATTAGTTTTTTCAGTTACGATCGACATTTATAATTCCTTATTCAACTAAATTTTTTCCAACCATTCGCAACAAAAAAATTGCGATTATGTTGGCCAATATAACTGCAAAAATGCCAGTGGCACTTGCTGCACCTATATTGTTATTTGCAAATTCACCTATGAGATATGGTAAATTTTTATTACCATTTCCCCTGCTAACAATTTCTATTTCAGCATAGAGTGATAAATGGAAAATTGACTGAATCATGACGACAATTGCAATTGGACGCGCCAGATGTGGTAATGTCATGTATCTAAACTGTGCCCAAGCAGTTGCTCCATCAAGTACAGCAGCCTCTTTTTGCTGTTGATCTTCAGATTGTAATGACGTCATAAATATTAGCACAGCAAATGGTGTCCATTGCCATGTAACCATTATAATAACTGCATAAGCTGATGTTTGAGTTGCACGAAATGATAAAGGTATTAAATCTGGCCAAAGTGAAAAGAAGCTTCCTAAAACAGGAAGAGCTTTTAAATCACTGATTATATTATTGATTCCTTCAACGGCTATTCCATTTAAGCCAAGTACAGGATCAAGCATCATATTAATCCATAATACACCACTTACGGCAGGCATCACAAAGAAAGGTGATATTAAAAGTACACGAACAATTCCTCTCCCAGGAAAAGTTTTATTAATTAAAACTGCAATAGATAGACCTAATATAACTGTAAAAAATAATATGCCACCTACAATGAAAACACTGTTTTGAACTGCAAACCAAAAATCTTTAGCGTCTAAAACATAATTATAATTACCAAAACCTCGCCAGTTACTAAAACTTGGAGATGTCCACTCAGGTCTTCTTAAACTATTTAATACATACCGAATAAATGAAAAATACAATGTCATTGATAGCGGAACAAGCATCCAAACTAAAAGTAACAATACTGCTGGTGCTTGAAGTAAGCGCGGTAGAGTTCTCGTAGACATTTATTTTCTTCCTAATTTAGGTTTAATCGTTTAATATTATATTCTTATAAAAATTTAATATCATTAATGATCTTAAAAATATAATATTTTGACGATATTTAGATGGCTTTTAAAAGAAGGGCCCAGATTTCACTAGGCCCTTCTAAATCTAATTTAGATATTAATAACCAGCTTCATTCATAATTGATACAGCAGCAGCTTGTGCAGCAGCTAATGCATCTTCTACTGATTTTGCGCCAGATAAAGCAGCAGCCATTTCTTGACCGAAAGCAGAACCGATTTCTGGGAACTCAGGGATTGCAACAAACTGTACGCCAACATAAGGCTTCAGGTCTGTAGCTTCAGGAGCAGCAGAGTCGATAGCTGCCATCTCTGCGGCTGCAAAACCTGCAACTGCTTTGAATTCAGGAATATCATATGTAGATGCTCGCTGACCTGTTGGTACGGAAGCCCAACCAAAGTCTGGATGATTTCCTACAGCTTGTACGTAAGCTTTCGAAGTTGCCCATTCTATGAAGTCACCAGCAGCATCTGCATTTGGTGAACCTGCAGGGATTGCCATTGCCCAAGCCCAAAGCCAATTCGCACCTACTGGGTTACCAGCGTTTGGAGACTGTGCATAAGCAACATTTGGATTCTCAAGAAACGAAGCCGCAATAGTCGCGTCGATCCACAGACCACATTTATCTTGGTTGTAAAGCGCCAAGATTTCATTGAAGGAATTGCCTTCAGAGCCTGGAGGGCCGTAGTTTGCAAGAAGGTCTACATAGAAGCTTACCGCTTCATTCCAAGCAGTTGAATCCAGCTGTGGTTTCATATTTTCATCAAACCAACGTGCACCAAATGAGTTTGCAACAGTTGTAATGAAGGCGCCATTATCGCCCCAACCTGGCTTACCGCGTAAACATGCACCATAAACCCCATTATCAGGATCATGCATTGCCATAGCAGCGCCTTTAACATTAGCCCAGCTATCGTTGTCGCGGATTTTAACACCTGCAGCATCTGCCAAATCTTTGCGGTACATTACCATAGATGACTCGCCATAAAATGGAGCGGCGTACAATGTACCATTGTGCGATAGACCAGCGCGCATAGCGGGTAGGATATCGTCTACATCATATTCTGCGCTGAAATTTAGTGGTTCAATCCATCCGGCAGCACCCCAAATTGGAGCTTCTTGCATACCAATGTTGATGATGTCGTATTGTCCACCACCAGTAGCTGTGTCAGAAGTAACCTGCTCACGCAGAACTCCCTCTTCAAGAGCAACCCAATTTAAGTTTACTCCTGTTTCAGCAGTATAAGCTTCTGCAACTTTTTGCATGTTAATCATGTGACCATTGTTCACAATTGCAATAGTCAGATCATCTGCCATTGCGAATGATGCACTAGTAACGCTTAGCGTTAATCCTAGTACAGTATTACGTAAAGATTTCATATTTTCCTCCCAGGGAATTTTAC
>JAHEGS010000080.1 GCA_024645005.1 Bacteroidota bacterium | reverse complement strand
AATCTTTTGCATCAACAGGATCAATAGTAAAAGTGGTGATGCCTCTGTAATCCTCACGATTTTTGATTTCTTCCTTGTCAATAGTTTTAGGAAGTTGATTTGCTGCTTTTTCAATTGCGTCACTAAAACGAGTTTCAAAACCAAATTCAGCTACAATTGCATGCATTTCAGCAGAATTATTCCCAGCTTTACCAAAAACCTCTATTACACGTGCATATGGATTTTTAGCTTTAGCTGGCCAATCCCGAAATTTAATTTTTACCTTGTCACCGTTTTTGGCATTTTTTACATATTCCTTCGGAATATAAAAATCAGTATGGATCTTATTGTTATCAGGAACTACAAAATGAGTATTACGATTTGAAGAAAGTGTTCCAACTATGTATTCTCTACTTCTTTTAATAACAGTGGTTACAAATGCTCTCGGTTTAGATTTTCCCTTTACATAAGACAATTTGACCTTAACCAAATCCCCATCAAATGCATCAAGTGTGTTGCCATATTTTATTTTAATATCCTTGTCTAGGTTGTCTGCTACTAAATATGCTTCCCCTTTTGAATTAAAATCAAGCGTTCCTTCAATTTCACTCGTATCTTTCTTTTCGAAAATATACTTTCCAATTGAAGGTGAGTTAATCTGACCTTCTCGAACCAATTTTTCTAATGTTTGACTAACCTCTTTAAAAGACATATGAGGTATTTTAGAGCCAATTTGCTTGTAATTTAGCGGTTTATTGGGATAATCAATAAGCACACTCAGAACTGAAGCGTAATTCTTTGTATTTTTTTGACTTTTAATCTTTTTTTTCAATGTTTTTAGTTTATGCTTGACTCTAGGAGACTTTTAGTGTAATCAGATTTTGGATTATTAATTAATTCTTCCGAATCTCCGGACTCAATAATTCTTCCATTTTTCAAAACAACGATTTTGTTACAGAAATAACTGACTACGTTCATGTCATGGGATATTAGTAAATAAGTCAAACCTTTTTTAGCTTTTAGTTGATTTAGGAGATTTAGTATTTTAGCTTGGATGCTAACATCTAGGGCACTTACAGCTTCATCTAACACAATGAATTTTGGCTCTTTTGCTAGAGCTTTTGCGATGCATATCCGTTGGCGTTGCCCTCCAGAAAATTCATGAGGATATTTATAATAGTCTGACTCGGTTAAGCCAACAGTCTTGATGAGTTCAATAGATTTTTGTTTAAGTTCTTTTGATTTTAATTTTTTGTCGGAAATATGAAACACTTCAGAAATAGCTTTACCGATAGTATGTTTTGGGTTTAAAGAGGAGAACGGATCTTGAAATACAAGTTGAATCTCTCGAGATAAATCATCAAATGAACTGATATCTTTTTTGTGCAATAAAATTTTCCCCGAGGTTTCCTCCCATATTCTTAAAACAATTTTAGCTATGGTACTCTTTCCACTTCCGCTTTCACCAATTAGTCCAACAATATCTCCATGATTTACTTTGAGATTAATGTCTTCGAGTACTTGATTTTTTGTTCTCTTAAAGATGCCATTTTGAACATGATATTTACCAATGTCATGTAATTCCAGAATAACCTCATCATGTGGTGTATTTGCTGGGAGTTTTTCAAGAGTTGGTTTTTTATATATTAGATCCCCATTGCTTTCAACCAACAAATCGCTAATTTCCTCAAGGATGTTGCCTTTTTTTCGGTAGGATGGTCTACTTTCTAAAAGAGCTTGAGTATAGGGATGTTTTGGGGAATTAAGAATTTTAGAGGCCTTATTCTGCTCTACAATTTTTCCGTGATACATGACAGCTATTCTATCCGCAAATTCACCAAGAGATAATAAGTCATGGGTTATGAATAGGATTCCCATCTTATTTTCTGTACTTAATTTTTTGAGCAAGGCTAATATTTCTCTCTGAATCGCTATATCTAATGCAGTGGTGGGCTCGTCTGCAATTAATAATTTTGGTTTTTTAGCTAAAGCCATTGCAATCATTATCCGTTGCCTTTGTCCACCACTTAATTCATGTGGGTAACTTTTTGCAATCCGTTCAACATCATTGAGTTCTACTTTATGAAGTAATTCAAAAAGTACATCCTTGTTTTTTGTAGATGAAGATTCCAAAATCTGATCTCCACAGGGCATTAATGGATTGAGTGCAGTCATGGGTTCTTGGAATATATAGGCTACTTCCTCTCTACGGATGATTTGTAATTGTGAATTGGAACAATTGATTAAGTCAATACACTGATTATTTGAAAAATAACTTACAGAACCTGCATATTTGGCATCTTCAATTAATCTAGTTATGGATTGACTTGTGACAGATTTCCCACTACCACTCTCACCAATGAGTCCAAGTATTTCTCCAGAATTTAGAGAAAAACTAATTCCTTTAACAGCCTCAAAATCTTCTTCTTTTTGAGTGAATTTAACAGATAGGTTATTTACATCAAGTATTCTCAAAATTACCTTAATCTATCCATTGATCGAATGAGTTGTTCATCTTTTTTAATTCCGCGAAATGCTAATAAATTCAGTAGAATCAGAATAATTGGGAAAATAACTCCAAACTTAAAATTTGAATTTCCATAATCTTCAAAGTAGTCCATATGTAAGCTAAAGTTATAAATGAGAGCAATCAAAATGAAGATAAGTAGATAGTTAAATGCTGTGAGTAACATCTGTAATTTTCGGTTTTTAAAACTGAATGTGTTTACCAGGCTTAAAATGATAATTGCTACAAGGCAACCCACAATCAGTGTATTATTTTCTGTTATTGTAGATTCTTCAGATGTCATTTGAGTAACATTGTAGTATACAAAGACTTTTTCGGAATTATTGCTATTGTTTACCTCAAAGAATGGAATGTTCGTTAGGGATAAAACAGAACAAATAACAACGATTGCCAATAGAAATAGGGTTTGAGTTCTTTGTAACATATGTTTCAAAAGTAAACATAAAGTCAGTTTTAGTGTTTTCATTTTTATAGAATTAGTCAGATATTGCCAACACATTGAAATCATCAAAGCCATTAAATTCTGCCGTTATCGGTTCTGGTATTGCTGGATTAGCCTCGGCTATACGATTGGCTTCTATGGGAGTAAAGGTTACTGTTTATGAAAAATCACCTACTTACGGTGGTAAATTGGGCCTATGGCAAAGAGATGGCTATCGATTTGATACAGGCCCATCACTTTTTACTATGCCTGATTATGTAATTGATCTTTTAACAATAGACGGTCTCAATAACGTATCATTTGATTACGATGAACTGGATGTATTATGTAATTATTTTTGGGAAGATAAAACGAGGTTATCTGCATTCAGTGATCGAGAAAAATTAAAACAAGAATTTAAAGAAAAGTTAGGTGAAAAACCGGAAAATATTGATCATTTTCTAAATGATAGTAGGCAAAAATATCAAATAACAAATCATGTATTCCTCGAAAAATCCCTGCATAAGCTGAGTACATATCTACGTTGGGAGACTTTAAAAAGTTTTTTGCGTATTTCTAAAGTTGGTGTTTTTAAGAAGATGCATGTTGAAAATATGAAGCAATTCACTAATCCAAAATCAATACAATTTTTTGATAGGTATGCTACATATAACGGTTCTAATCCATATGAATCTCCAGCAACCTTAAATGTGATTCCTCACTATGAATTTGGTATTGGAGCATATTTTCCTAAAAAAGGGATGAGATCGATTGTAGATGCATTGTATGAGAAGGCCCTTAAGCTTGGAGTTCAATTTAAATTTAGTACAGAAATAAACCAATTGATTAAATCAGACAATGTATATAAAGTTGATAATGAGGATGTTAATTATGAATTAGTGGTTTGTAATATAGATATTGCTACCGCTTCACAAGGGCCACTAAAATCATTAGTTAAAGTACAAAACAATCATTATTCTCCAAGTAGTTCTGCATTGATTTTCTATTGGGGAATTAAAAAAGAATTCAAGGAATTAGATTTACACAATATCTTTTTTTCTGCAAATTATCAAAGAGAGTTTGAATCAATATTTAAGAGACATACAATAGATAATGATCCAACAATCTATGTTCAAATTAGTAGTAAATTTAAGAAGAATGATGCCCCATCTGAATGTGAAAATTGGTTCGTGATGGTCAATGCACCCTATGTTGAGGGTCAAGATTGGAATAATTTAATTAGTGAGACTAAAAAAAACATACTGATGAAACTTAGTCGTTCATTAGGCGAGAACATACAGGAATTAATTGAAGTAGAGCATATTTTATCACCGCAGTTAATTTGGGATAAAACGGGAAGTTATAAAGGAGCTTTGTATGGTTCAAGTTCAAATAATAGGATGTCAGCTTTTTTAAGGCATTCCAATTTTAGCAGACACCATAAGGGTTTATATTTTTGTGGAGGAAGTGTGCATCCGGGTGGAGGTATTCCATTATGTTTGTTGTCGGCAAAAATTACAACGGATATTATAAATAATGATTTCAAGATTTGTTAAGACCAATTTTTTTACGCTTTTATTAGTCCCCTACGTGGTAGGTCTAATTGGTATTCTTTTACCAGTAACTAGAACATTCTTTCTTAGTTTAACTCCTTACATGCTATTATTTAGCTTTGTAATCGTATATCTAGAAGAGGGTAGGTGGGTTATACGAAACATATTAGCTATCTTATTAATTATTGCTTTTTCTTTTGGAGCAGAATACCTAGGTGTCAATTATGGTTACCTTTTTGGCAATTATAACTATGGGTCTATTTTGGGTTTTAAGTACTACCAAGTCCCATTAATTATCCCATTGACCTGGGCTATGTTATCAATTGCCGCAAGGAGTTTAGTTAATTTAGTTACAAATAGGTATGCAATTTCTGCATTTCTCTCAGCGATTGTGATTACAGCCTATGATTTTCTTTTAGAACTTGTAGCTGTTCGCTTTGGATGGTGGTATTGGGACAATGGAGATATACCGATTTTTAATTATGTATGTTGGTTTATTCTGTCATTTGTTTTTCAGTTATTATTTAGAAAAGTGCCCTCAATTACCGGCAGAAGCTATTGGATTATTTTTGTTCATCTATTATTTTATTGGGTTCTTTTATTGATGTAAAATGATCAGCTTATTAGGCCATATACTGATTTTGACTTCAAACTTGATGGATATTTCTCAATGTCGTCAAGTGTATATGTCTCAAAATAAAGAAAGAGTGATTTCAATGCTAGATATTTTATCTAATAATGATAATTTAACTACTGATGAACTGTGTTATAAGTCTGTTTTTGAATGCATGAAGGCAGAATATGTATTAAATCCATATCAGAAGTTGTCCTATTTCAATTCAGGTTATAACACTCTAAATGCGATAATTGAAGAGTATCAATCCAATGTTGAATATCGCTACCACCGTTATATGATTGAAAAACATGCACCTTCTTGGCTTATTGAGGAAAGTCATAAACAGATTGATAAAGATTTTATTATTAATACGATTTCAAAAAAACACCCGATGTATTCATTCATCATGGAAACTATGAATAACTGACTATTTTTGAAACCAATGAAACGAGCATACATAGTTGATGCTGCAAGAACAGCAGTCGGAAAATTTGGGGGTACATTAGCTTCACAAAGACCGGATGATTTAGCAGCAGAGGTCATCAAATCTTTAATGCAAAGAAATCCTACTATAGACCCTTCAGATATTGAAGATGTTTTGCTAGGTGCTGCAAATCAAGCGGGTGAGGATAATCGAAATGTAGCTCGAATGAGTCTTTTACTTGCAGGTTTACCTTACACCGTTCCTGGATTAACCATTAATCGTCTATGTGCAAGTAGTTTACAAGCCATTGCTGATGTTTCTAAGAATATAGCTGTAGGGTATGGAGATGTTTATATAGCTGGGGGAGTAGAAAGTATGTCTAGAGCTCCATTTGTACTTTCTAAGTCTGATACAGCATATAGTAGAACCAATAAAATTTATGATACTTCTATTGGTTGGAGATTTATAAATCCCAAATTATCAAAGATGTATCATCCATATGCCATGGGCGAGACAGCAGAAAATATTGTCGATAAGTATCAAATTACGAGGGTTGAGCAAGATGAATTCGCTCATCATTCACAAGTTAAATATCAAAATGCTCATGATTTAGGAAAATTTTCTGATGAGATTATTCCAATCACTATACCAAAAAGAAAATCAGATGATCTTATTTTCGATAAAGATGAGCATCCACGATTGAGTTCAGTTGATGTTCTCTCAAATTTGAAACCAGCGTTTAAAGATGGAGGCTCAGTAACTGCTGGTAATTCGTCAGGAGTAAACGATGGATCAGCAGCGTTGGTCATTGTATCAGAAGATGCTTTGAAGCGATATAACCTCGAACCGATTGCTGAAGTAGTTTCAAGTGCAGCAGTTGGGGTATCTCCTGATATTATGGGAATAGGTCCGGTAAATGCGACCCTTAAGGCTGTTGAAAGAGCTGGAATTTCTATAAACGATATCGATTTAGTAGAGCTTAACGAGGCTTTTGCAGCTCAATCCATTGCGTGTATTCGTGATTTAGAGCTGAATCCAGAAATTATTAATGTAAATGGGGGATCTATTGCAATTGGTCATCCATTAGGAGCTTCCGGTGCACGAATTGTGAGTACATTGATACACGAATTGAAAAAACTAGAAACAGCAAAATATGCTCTAGCCACCATGTGTGTTGGAGTAGGGCAGGGGGTTGCTGTAATTTTTAAGAAATGTTAAACCAGATAAATTTGGGTTAAAAAAAAGAGAGCTTAAAAAGCTCTCTTTTTTTGTTGGAATTATTGTTAATATTCCCAAAGATCGTGTTCGAGAATAAATAACTCATTTTTGATGCGATCACTTTCCAGTAAAGCTTCAACACCATCATCTCTAAATTCTTCAAGCATGGAGATATCAAGGTCATACATGTTACTTTCTTTAACGATGTAGCTACTGAATTGTCTCATTTGAAACCAGTGATCAAAACTCATTCTAGCAGCATCATTTTTGCCGTTGAATACTTCTTCTTGAGCTAGTTTGTCTCTTAAGTCATCCATCTTTAACCAGTAAAGAGGAACTTCTCCTAGTTCAATACCTGACTCTGTCAATGGACTGATTAATGGTGCTATGGCTATAATACGTGCTCTGAAATCTGAATAGTTGTAATCAAAAATCCAATCTTCCATGATTCTGTATTTAACAAAATCAGTTGGTTCTTGAGTTTCAACAACAGTTGTCGGAACTAAATCATATGGATCATCTGGGTTATCAGGATTAGGAACCATCACTGATGTTTCAATACTGATTTCCTTCATGATATCCTCAGGAGTTTTAATCGAGGTAAGAGAATCATTCGCATACGCAGTCACTTCACCGTTCATTGCAGCATTCCAAACAAGAAGGTAGAATGGGTTTCTTGGCCAATGCATTACCTTATTTTGTTTTTCTCTTACATCAATAACACGATGTATACGCTTACTCCATTTTACGTTTGCTTCACGGATATAGCGATAAGGAACAGCTTTACGTTCTTTCACAGCAGTGTGAGGGAATGTAAAATCTTCAAATTTACTTATTTGTGCCTTAGACGCAGAGGTCATAAGCAAAATAGTTGTGCATATTAAAAGTAATCTATTCATATCTTTTATTATCTCGATTCTGCAAAATAACGAATTATTTCTCAATTAATTATTTAATAGTAATAATGATTGGACTCAAATTAGCCTTGAAACCATATTTAGCTTCTTTTGCTCGGATACCTTCAATCAAAATTCGATCCCCCTTTTGGGCTGATTTTATTAATGATCTCATTGCTCCAGTTAATGCTCCACTATTGCTTTGTTTCATCACTGGTGGTTTTCTTTTGTAAGCCATAATTAGCTTAAAACCTTGTACTCTATAATTTAGGTTGTATGCAAAACCTGCTCCCATTGAAGCGATAATCGAG